>CAUPXP010000010.1:0-59892 GCA_963515455.1 Streptococcus mitis
AATAGGCTCCATAATATCTATAGGGATTTACCCACTACAAATATTATAGAGCCTTTTTATGTGCCAGGGGGCAAAAAAGGGGCAAAACTATTTATAAATTTTATCTAGTACATCAACAACTTTCGACTTGATGTTCTTGGTTACGTGAGTATAGATTTCCATTGTGGTCTTTCCGTTATCTTTATGCCCAACTCTTTGCGTGATGGCCTTTAGTGGAATATTGTTTTCAGCAAGCGTACTGATTAGTGTATGACGTAGTATATGTGGGTGAAGTGGTTTGTTGATTGGCTTCTTTAAAGTGGCGTTTGCATTTTTCATGAGCTTGCCGATACTTGATTTATGAATGGGAATTCCATTGGCTGATACAAATATAAATCCCATATCTTTATAGTTTGGGTTTGTATTCTTTCTTATCTTATGTAGCTCAATGAATTCTTCAATGATTTCAATTTCTTTTTTTGTTAGGTCAACTACTCTGATAGATGATAAGGTCTTAGGCGTGGTTTTAACACCCTCTGAACCTTTACGGGTTGGGTCTAAAGTCCCGTTGATAGTGATAGTACGGTTTTCTCTATCGTAATTCTCGAATTTCAGCGCTCCAGCTTCCCCAACGCGACAACCGTTTAGCGCCATAAATTCAGCCATACGGGCTACGTGATAGCCCCGATTATAACTTTTCATAGCTTTTAAAAGCCTTTTTAATTCACTTTGCTCAAGGAACTTATCTTCAATCTTCTCCATATTTTCATATGCGACAACCTTTTTAGGAAGTCTCACACGCTGGATAGGATTGCTATCTACCAGTTCCATATCAAGCGCATACTTAAAGACCATGCTTAGTACTGACTTTTGCTTTTTGAGTTTGATATGATTTTCTTCCGAGTCAGTAAAGTACTGTTGAGTGTACTTCGCAGTGATATTTTTTATTTTCACATCAGGCGCAAAAGTATCTTTTACTTCATCTACAGCATAGACCATGGTCTTTATGGTAGAAGGCTTGATTGACTTTTTATGAAGTTCCCACCAATCACTTAGTACGTCTGTAAAAAGCATATCTGTAGTAGTAAGACTTTGTAGTTTTTCTGCTATCTTCTCATCCAGTTGTTTCTGTGCTTCTTTTTTTGCCCTGCTTGATCCAGAGTCAAGAGTTACAGACACCCTTTTCCATTTCTCGGTATACGGGTCTCTGTATCGTTCAAAGAATTTGTATTTTCCGTTGGAAAGTTCTTCCATCCACATTGATTTTCACCTCATTTCTTGATAAAATGGGTATAAGAAAACGACCTTTTGAATGGTTGTTTCTTATAGACGATATCCTCACACTCAAAATTTGGCGATGGCGAGTGTGGGGATTTTTTGTTTGACCTGTTTTCAAAATGAGAAAAGTTGATTTTTTCTCTACTCAAACCCTTTGAAGCTCTCTAGAATCTTATCTTTTGAGTCTGTAGCATTAAGCACTAAAACAACATAATTTCCGTAGATATAAGCAGGATGTCCGATTAACTCTTTTTCTTTCTTAGCTTCTTTAAACATTGGGTTTTTATCGTAATATTCGTAAACCTCTACAGCAGTATCATCTTCTAAGATGAATCCTTTTCCTGATTCAGCTTGAATAAGACTAGCTTCTTTTGAGATTTCTTCTTTGATAGTGAAGCCATTGCTTTCTAGTGCTTTTTTAAAATCGTCTAAGCTAGTAGCCTTTTTAGAAGCAGGTTTGTCATTTGCTTTAGTTTGCTCGGTTTTTGGTTGTTCTGCGCTATCTTTGGTAGCTGATTGATTGTTAGAGCAAGCTACTAGAACAGTAGCAGTAAGCAAGATAGCTGACGTAGTGAGTAGTTTTTTCATTGGTATTCTCCTTTATTTCCGGTTTACGCAACTATTTCCAAAATGGAAACAGTTGGTTTTAATTTATACTCTTGGTTCATTACGGTGCCAATCATTAGGAAAACCTAAAGACTGGTTGATTACATTGATGTCTATAGAAGGCAGCTTTTTCTCTAGTTTGATAACTTTCTTTCTAAGAGTATTCCATAAAATGTTGAATTCTGCTTTACTAATAAAGCATTGAAGGCTAATAATTGTTGAATATACAGTTTTTCTACTGTCATCTCCCATCAAGATCTCTTCGTTATGAATCGTTTCCCAAAACGTACTATTAGAACGGCATCTGAAGTTTAATAAGCGATTATTGTGAGCGCATTTGTTTCGTACCTCGTTAATATTTTTTAGAAAAGATATCAGGGTTTCTGGTGGGAAAACATCGTTAAAGTCAGGTATGTTTGTGCTTATAAAACTTACTAAATCCCGTGCGATTTCATTTTGGAGTGAGTTCGGCAGGTTTTCAATAATCGTGCGTAAATCTCCAAACTCTAGATAATCAGTTAGTACCCAGATTGGGACATCTGAATGAGTATGTGCGTAGTGGTGAATGGAATTTCCTCTGTATCGCTTGTTTGTGTTTATGATTTTGGATAGTTTTGATACAATAAATCCCACGTCTAATATTTTATTATCTGCATAAGAATTGGTGTTTAAATAAGCGTATTTTTGACTGGGGTAGGCTTCGGCGAATCTGTGAGCAGTGATTGACTTGATATGGTGTTCAGCTTCAAGAATAGCTTGCAAAATGGCTCGTTTTACATCTTTGTCAAATGTATAGAGACTTGAAACTTCGTCAAATGTGACGCCGTCAATATAAGTGTCAGTACCAGGGTGTTGAAAAAACTTACTGTATCCATTGATAATATTGTAGTAATTGTTACTTAGCAGGTACTTAGATGCTTTAGACTCATCTGTAATGGATAACCCTCTGATTTTTAGTGTTGCGATTTGTTCCTCGATTGTTTTAAATGGCTTCAAAAAAACTCCCCCATTCTAATTTAGAATGAAGGAGTTTTCCCGTATCGGTCCCCGTAGAGATCCCGACGCTTTTTCTCTAATGAGTTCATTCTAAATGATTTTTTTTAAAAAGTCAACTGTTTTTTTAATATTTTTAAAAAAATAATTTTTTTATTCCCCTCTATACACCCCGATAACCGCATAGATCTTGATGTGTGTGTCTTCTGCTGGTGGGAAGTCTAGGATGATGTCTTCATACTTGTCATTGAGCGATACTAGGCGTAAGCGTCCGTTTTCGGTATATATCTTCTTAAAGTAAGAACGGTCTCCGTATGCGATAACTGCCAAATCTCCGTTGTAGGTAGTCAGTCCTTTGTCTACTAAATAGAGAATGTCTCCGTCTTGGTAGTCAGGTTGCATGGAGTCTCCGCTTACCTTGGTAGCAATATCGTGGCGTGGTGGTTGCTCGTCAACCTCTATAGTCTCTCTGTCTGTATCGTCGTAGCCAAATCCATAGTTAAATCCAGAAGCTGCTGCCGTCTCAGATACAACCTCAACTTGGTACAAGCTGATAACTTCCGATACTTCGTTTATCTTCGTTTTATCTTCATTTTTCTGCTCGTCTAGTTGCCTCTCGGCATAGTTCAGGACTTTGCTTTGTCTAGGCGGTTCTAGTTCGTTGTAGATGGATTGGATGGGGGAAGTGGTGGGTGCAGGAGAATTTGATAACCTTGGGTCAATAACTTCAATAGGAACTTCAAAGAAATCAGCAAGTATTTCTGCATTCTTTTTGGAAGGTAATCTTTTTCCTGCAAAATATTGGCTTAGTGTGCTTTGAGATATGCCTGAACCCTTAACAATATCTTGCTGATTATATCCTTTTTCTTGTTTTAATTTGTTCAAATTATCAGATATGTCTGTTCTCAGTTTCAACTCTAATGGAGTAAGCGTTCCTCTTCCTACCATAGTAATCCCCTTCCTATATTCTTTTAATGAGATTGTATCACATTTTTAAAGAAAATCAAAATTATTTTAAAAAAAATAAAAAAAATTATTGACAATATCTCATTAATGCGATATAATTAAATCAAGCTTAAGGAAAAGGAGGTAAGGCGAATGATGGAACACATCATAAAAAGCCTAGCAACCAAGGACACTGCAACCGTCATCTTGGCACTAGGCTTAGTCAGAGAAGCACGTTTGTGGCACAAACAAATCTTAGAACACAAACGTAAGCTTCAAAACAAAAAGTAGAGAAAGGGGCAGAAGCCCCAACCTCTACTTGATAGTGTACCATCATTTGCCGTGAAAAGCAATGAGTGAAGAAACTGGATTGATAATCCTAGCAGGATTTGTGATTGTATCTTTTACTATCCGTAAGATAGTGGAATACCGATGTGATAAAAAAGATAAGGAGTAGGGTAATGAATGAACTAGAAAGAACAGCCCTCAATGAGATATTGAGGACCGTGACATATATTGCTGAGAAAGTGGACGAGATTGACTCTAAGATTTCTTTGAACGATTCACAAGTTCCTGAGCATCAAGAAATATGAGTCTTTTTTCAAGGTAGTAGATAACACCATGAATATACTTTTTCAAGTCGGCGAGATTCTTGTCTGGATTTTTACGATAGTAATGTCCTTCGTCGTTTCCGATGTAGGTAGAAGCTAAGGCAAAAGTTTTAAGATCTTCATCTTCGATATAGTCTTCGATAACTTGCTTTAAAAGCATATTTGTTATTTTCTCTTTTTCATCAGGTTTTGTAAGGATTGAAAAATCTTTGACGAAAAACTCTAAAGCTTTACGGTAACCGATACCTGCAATAAGGTCAAGATGTTCTTGTTCTGCTTTGAGAGATTGAACGTAGATTTCCTTGCCGACTGGCGAAATCAATTCAAGATCCTTGGATATAGGTATGTCGCTAGGTAGCTGAGGTTTAACCTTTATGTGCGTAATAGGGCCAATAATAGGGCTATCAAATTCTTCAACCCAATAATGATAACATCCTAAACAACGGAGCGTTACATAAATGCTATTTACATTTATATATTTTTCATTATATCCTTGGGAAACTACTTGAGGATTGGTAGGTTTTTTACAATTTGGACAGATGTCATCTATAAATACCTCTTCCTCGTTATGATGGTCTGTGTCAACTTTGATACGCATATAAGATTTCTCCAATCGTTTTATTTTGATTATACCACATTTGAAAGGTAGTTAGAATTAGAAGATAAAATCATCGAACTTGCTGATTACTTCATCAGCGAAAACACAACGTACAGAGAAGCTAAAATAGCGTGTGAGAAGCTATTTAGACAAGTCAGCCATGAGATTGAACTCAGGGCGCTGGAAAGTAAGACGAGGGTATGAAATGAGACCAAGACGATATCCGTATAGTTTCAAACCAAATCTGATGAACATTTTAGATAGTCGCTTTTATACACGGCTAATTGTTGAAACAGAGGATGGAGCGAAAAAAATAGCAGAAGTCACACTAGATGATGTAACCACTGCTACAGGATATGTTGTAAGGCTAAGACCAAATTATGACTAGCCTTTAGGTGGGAATGGATCTTTACCGTGGCTGTCACGGCTTTGAATTTTCCCATCTTTGCCATGAATGATAAGTTCGGAACCTTGATTTCGTGAAATCTGTCTAGCAATATTTGTAGCCTCACTCTTTGTAGTAGTGTGAACAGTTGCTCTTGAATTGCCAGCACCTTTCACGTTCCAACCACCATTTTTGGCAGGGACAACATGCTGATTTTTGCCCATGATTAAATCTCCTTTCTATTGATATCTTGACTAAAACATGAGAGGTCTTAGTCAAGATATATTATAACCCAAATATATTTGGTTGTCAACATATTGTATAAGAAAGGATTTGATGTGTTTGAAAAGCACAACATATGGTGTTTTTGATGTGGGATAAAATTGAAAAACAATTAAAAATAAAAGGCTGGTCGATGTATCGTTTAGCCAAAGAATCAAATGTCCATCCATCTAATTTTTCTAACCTAAAGGCTGGAAGGATGAAAGAGATGTCGTGGACGAATATGTGCAAAATTGCTGATGCACTGGAAGTCAGCTTGGATGAATTAAGATAAGGGGGTGAGTGCGTGCAGGAAATGAATCTTAAAAAGTGGATGGTAGTTAAAGATTTAACTGTTGCAGAATTTGCTGAAAAGGTTGGGGTGTCACCTCAGACAGTCACAAACTGGCGAAAAGGTCATACGATGCCAAATAGTAAATATATTCCAATTATCGAACAGATTCTCGGAATTAAATATCAAGATATTACATGGACAGAAACGTCTTAATTTTTTCAAAAAAATATCTCAATAATGAGATTGAAAGAAGGCTGAATGAAAATAAGCGAAGAGAAAGGAGAGCGTATGACAGATTTTAAAAACTTGAATGTCCAACTAATCTTTCAGAAATGCAACGGATGATTACACAGCGGTTAAAAATGATTTTCTGAGAGATCCAAAACTTGAACCTGCAACAATTGGGATATTGATGGTTATTCTCAGCAATAAAGAGAATTGGCTAGTCTATCCAGAGGAAATAGCTAAACGATTAAATGTTAGTCGTGACATGATAGACCGTCATCTAAAAAAACTAGAGGATGCTGGTTATATGCGAGTTGTCAAAAAAAGCCTTGGCAGAGGGCGAGGAGTTCAGACTTTCAGATTCTTCTCAGATATCAAGATTACCGATTTTCAATTTGAGATTATGTTGCAGAGATTGGAGGATGCTTTACAAAAGTTATCCACAGGTTAGTATTTACATTTCCGACTTTTACAAATCTGTATTTTACAAATCTGTATTTTACAAATCAGTAAAATAAGGCACTAATAAATATTAACTAACAACAAGTATTAAATAACAATAAATATTAATTAACAACAAGTCCTACTTCTCTTAATAAATAAAAGAGAGGGTAGAAAAATAAATACAAAGGAGAAGGAAATGAGACCAAGACGATATCCGTATAGTTTCAAACCAAATCTGATGAACATTTTAGATAGTCGCTTTTATACACGGCTAATTGTTGAAACAGAGGATGGAGCGAAAAAAATAGCAGAAGTCACACTAGATGATGTAACCACTGCTACAGGATATGTTGTAAGGCTAAGACCAAATTATGACTAGCCTTTAGGTGGGAATGGATCTTTACCGTGGCTGTCACGGCTTTGAATTTTCCCATCTTTGCCATGAATGATAAGTTCGGAACCTTGATTTCGTGAAATCTGTCTAGCAATATTTGTAGCCTCACTCTTTGTAGTAGTGTGAACAGTTGCTCTTGAATTGCCAGCACCTTTCACGTTCCAACCACCATTTTTGGCAGGGACAACATGCTGATTTTTGCCCATGCTTAAATCTCCTTTCTATTGGAATTTTGACTAAAACGGGAGAGATCTTAGTCACACTTTCATTGTATGATAAAAAACAATGATTGTCAACATATGGTGTTTTTTCGAAATATAAGGTCACAAAAGGCACAATATGTTGTAAAAATACATACAAAGAAATAAAAACTATAAAAATAAAGTCAGATAAGGAGAAAACGGCTATGCTCTGGGAAAAAATATCTGAAAAACTTTCAGAGAAAAATTGGACAGTTTATAAACTTTGTTTAAAAGCTGGTGTTGGTACAGCTGGGATCTATCGTTTAAGGGATGGAGTGGTAAAAGATTTATATTTTGACACAGTTAAGAAAATCGCTGACGCATTAGAAATCAGCACAGATGAACTAAGATAAAACAAAAAAGCACCTGACGGCAATCAGGCGCAAACTTAAATATTCAACATGATTATAACACGAAAGAGAGGAAATTGCATGCCGAAAACAGAAATTACTTATAAGCCAGTTGATGTGGACGAAAAAGCCACGCATGGTGATTACAAACATCTTTGTCAGAGGTGGGAAGGATTGACTCCAGGGACTGCAAAAGTCTGGGCAGGTGAAATGCGAGAACATCCAGACTTCAAGCAGTTCATCGATAACCCAACTCATAAGATTGTATTTATTGATTACGAAGGATTTCGCATGTTCGTCAAATGGAAAAGTCGTAATCGCTATCGTACAAAGAAAGAAACGTTATCAGAAATGCTTGAGAATATCAAGAAAGAAAAACAATTCGGAGTATAGGAGAGAAAAAATGTTTGAACCACCATTAGTTAGCCAGCTTTTAGGAACTGGCGCAGTGATTTTGGGATTTATCGGAGCTGGGATTCTAGCTCGTCAGATGGATAAGCAGGAAGAGGAGAAAATCCGCCAGAAGGAAGAAGAGAGACGAGAAGAGCAAGAATTTGCGTCTATGATTATCCAAGGCTACAACCAAGCATACGAACGTGGCAGAGAGGCACAGCGCCAAGAAATCCGCAAGAATATCCGTCGGGAGTTCAAAGGCTTCACATACGACAACGAACCGCCTGTAGGATTGCGTCCTGAGCCGTTAGCTTTGCCAGAACCACGAAGAGCACGTTATGCAAAGTATTTGGGATAGAGCAAAGGAGACGCTGATGACTAGAATTGAACTTGAAAACCGTGTGTGGCTTTTGGCCAATCATGAAGAAAAAAACGAATTACTGGATCTTGGGCTAACATCCAAGGCTAGATATGTGAAACGAGTGCTGGAACTCGGAAAGGTGTATGCTCATGTTTGATTATGACAGAGATATGATGCAACCGCCTGAAGAACGAGAAGAACTTGACCCAAGCCAGTACATCTATGTTGGATGTGGGCAGTATCGATATGTGGGTGATGAAATATGATCCAGGAGCTACAAGCAGAAATCGATAAATGGCGAGCTGAATATATTCATCTTGGCCGAGAGCTCGGGGAAATCATCAACGAACAACAAAATATTATTTTGAAATTGCAAAACGAAAACAGACGTATAAAACGTGAGAATTGGAACCTTAAGAAGACGAAAGGAAGAAAGAAATGACAAATAATCAATTAGTAGCACAGACAAAACGTGACATCACTATTGACCCAAGTTTACTGACCGGAGCAGACATTAAAAAGTATTTTGACCCACAAAACCTACTGACTGAAAAACAAATAGGTCAGGCTCTAGCCTTATGTAAAGGTCGCAATCTTAACCCATTTGCTAACGAGGTCTACATTGTGGCTTACAAGAATCGTAATGGAGGCACAGAGTTCAGTTTGATTGTCTCCAAAGAGGCTTTCTTGAAACGTGCCGCTCAATGTAAAGACTATGAGGGATTTGAGGCTGGAGTAGTGGCAGTAGACGGCGAGGGTGTTATGCACGAACGCAAAGGGGCAATCATGCTCCCAGGGGATACACTGATAGGCGGATGGGCGAGAGTGTACCGCAAAAATTTCAAGGTACCTGTGGAGATCTTTGTTAGCCGTGAGGAATATGACAAGAAACAAAGCACCTGGAACTCTATGCCGGCTACCATGATTAGAAAGACGGCTCTGGTAAATGCTCTTAGAGAGGCTTTCCCTGAGGATTTAGGCAATATGTACACAGAGGACGACGGCGGAGAAACATTTGACCGTATCAAAGACGTCACACCTCAAGAAAGTCGAGAGGATGTCGTAGCACGCAAGATGGCTCAGATTGAGCAATTCAACAAAGAGCAAGAGGCAAATCATGCAGAGCCTGAACCTGCTCAAACTGAAGAGCCAATCCAGGGAGAATTGCTAGACGGTGAACTAGAATACTAGGAGGACAACATGCAAGAATTACAAGTTATTGATGATAAGAAAATCAATAAAATCTATGAAATGATTACAACGGATGAGCTTACTAGAGAGTCTTTTGAAAAAGACCTCATAGAGGCTACTGAAAAGTACAAGGACTATATTCCTACAGCTAGTACTCTCAAAGATGACAAGGCAAAGCGAGCTGAATTTAATAAGCTAATTGAGTCTAAAAATCGTATCCGTATCGACACTAAAAACTTGCTATCAGAGACGGCTAACACATGGGATAGTTATGCAAAGTCAATTATTGAACCATTTGCAACCGTAGTTAGTGAATTTGATAAAGGTATCAAGGAAATCGAAGAACATCAAAGACAACTAAAAATAGATACGGTTAAGAGTTACATAGCTAACAAATCAGCTGAGTACATGCTAGATCCTCGTCTCTTTGATGAAAAGGCCCTTGAGTATGTCAAGGCTGGCGATTTCATGGCAGACGGCGTGACGCTTAAAAAAGTCACTATGAAGTCACTTGATGACATGGTCACATTTGAGTTTCAGAAACAGCAAGAATTTGAAAAGTCTAAGTCAGCTATTTCAGGGTTATGTGCTGAGTATGGCATGACTGACTCACCTTACATCCGACAGCTGAAAGACTTGACGCTTGCTGAGGTCTTTGAACAAATCAAAGCTGACTATGAATTTGAAAAGCAAAAGGAAGAACTCAGACAGGCTCAAGAACGAGTAGAGCGAGAAAGTCAGGAACTTTTAAAAGCTCAACAAACTAAACAGCAGGAACAAGCTCCAAAGTCAACGGAAACCCCAAATTTTGACCCGGAGACAGGCGAAATCTTGAACGGTGGGCAAATCCCCCAAAATGAGCCTAACGCTCTTAGAGGGGCTGAAAACAACCTAAAACGATATACCCAAAAAATGACTTTAGAGGTGTATTTTGTAGACACAGCCGAAAAAGACCGTTTCAAGGCTGGTCTAAGTCAACTCGGATTTGATTTTAAAAAGAACTATCAAGTCAGTGGTTATCAACGTATTGAGCCATTGACTCAGGCTGAACTCAATGAGCAATGTGGGTGGTAAGTATGAGTAAACAAGTAAAAGACATACTAGAAACTCACGACACAGGTTGTCCTCATGGTATCACATTTGCAATACATCAAGATAAAGATGAGTGTATTGCTTTGTTTGGTCGTTCTGGTTGGCCCGGACTAAAACCTCGATTTATTCGTTGGAATGAAAGTGTTAAAAATCAAACAACATACAAAACTGAGGAATCCTTACTTAATGCCTATGTTTGTGATGTTAAAAAAACATCGGAAGATTTTATTGTCATTCAATTATTGCCCTTTTAAGATGGGGAAATAATCAAAAACCAACTATTTCCATTTTGGAAACAACTCAAAAACCAACAAGCCGGGCATTCTTGTAAAACTGCGAACTAGAAAGCGTCAAAAAAAACGGTCATGTGACCTTGGACGAGCGACTGCCCGTATTTAGCCAATTATCACAAAGGCAGTCGCATTTTTTTGAAATGACATGAATGAAATCAAAGAAAAGGCTCTGGCAAAATTGCTAGAGGAATTAAAAGGAGATCATGGACCAGCTGAAGATGCAATACACAATTGGATTTGTGATCAAGAAGACGAAAAGCTTTTCGAAGGAGTTTTGGGTGATAAGAAATCTATTAGAGAAGCTTTGAACTATTGCGCTAGCCAGGCTAAGAACTTTAAGTCAGGAACTTGTGCGATGGTAGATGACTCTACCGTATTCGGTTGGGTCTATAAGTACTTTACTGGCAAAACCAAAAAGGTTGAGGCAATCCATGCGACTGTAGTAGTCGGCCAACAACCTGAAAAACCAAAATCTAAAAAAGTCAAAAAACAGAAAAATGTTATTGACGGTCAGCTCGATTTATTCGGAGAATTAGCATGACAAAAAATCAAAAAATAATTGCCGGACGTTTGAAACCGCCCCAAAAATTCTTTGACTGGTGCTATTCGCAGATCCCGACCATCAAATGGTCTAACAAATCTCAAACTATTCAGAGCGATCGGACAGGTTGTAGAGTTATCGAAAAACGTCTGACAAAATCGAGCAGATTAGACTTTTACGACAAATTCTACAGTTTCGCAATTATTCTTGTGACGTGCAAACGGATTGAAATCCAATCTTACGGATTCTGGTCGCGATACACGAACGGCAAGCAATCTATTAGGATGCAACTTACAAACTTTGAGCAGATGAGCGACAATCAAGTTATACAACTGACTGAAAGATGCGGAGTCTACGCTCTTGGGCTTACTCCTAACTTCACAGGCCAAGGAGCATATTCAGGAACAATATTTTTTGAAAACAATTGGGAGAATAAGATTCGAGAAATTTCCGAATTGAAGTACTTGGAATTTCCTCGTGGGTTGGGCTACTATCATTTGCCACACATGTATAAATACCGCTCTGAAATCGAGTTTCTTCAGAAAATAAATGCCTGGAGAATGGCTACGGATCTCGCTTATGATGTTACTGAATATGATGGATGGCATGTGAGAAAAGCGGTTGATTGCCGTGTCGTAACAAAGAAATGGCTTCATGAAAATAAGCGATTTTTCAAAAATACAGATAGGTCCTTCAGAGATTATGAGCTAGAACGTCGCATCAAATTGAGAGGTGGCACGCTTGTTCCTGGTATTGAAAAAATCCTGACTTATCAAGACATCAACAAAATCCCCAAAGCTGCCAAAATGAACAGATTCCAGAATTGGTTCTTAAAAAACAAAGTTAATTTTGACTACTATGTAGACTATATCAGCATGTTGAACGAGCTTGATATACCCATTGATACCGACAATCTCATCATGCCGAAAGATTTAGTCAAAGCGCATGATAATGCGGTTAAGCTGCTCATACAGCACAAGAGCGAGATTGAACAGCGCAAGTTCGAGAAGCGTCTGAAATCTTTGGCCAAATACGAGAAAGCGGTAGGCCAGTATCTCTTTAAACCGGCCTATAATTCCGGAGAATTGATTTTGGAAGGGAAGGCATTGTCTCATTGTGTTGGTAGTGCTAGGTATACTCAAGATCATGCGAACGGCAAAACGACAATCATATTTGTTAGGCCAAAAGATGAACCAGACAAGCCGTTTTTTACTTTGGAATACAAGGATGGCCGAATTGTTCAAATTAGGGGAAAACACAATTTATCAGCTCCTGAAGAAATCCGGCAAGCTGCAGATAAATGGCTATTAGAAATCAACAAAAATACAAAACACGCATAAAGGAGAAAATAAATGCTAAACAAAATCGATATACCAGGAACAGATATCACACTTGAAATCGCGGACAAGACCATCACGATCACCAATAAAATTGAATATGATATGCAGATGCATTTTAGAAATACAGATGCAGATGCTTCTCTTGATACAAGTGGCGACGTGTTTGAGCCTCTCTACTGGCTAGACATTAAGGCTAAACCTGAGGAGGACATAGAATACCATACTAGTTTAGGAGTGAAGAAAGAAAAAAGAAAACTAGCTGAGCTACAAATATTCTTTGAATATATCGAGGCTAACAAACAAAATCTTTTTGATCTCTGTGGAATCAAGGGAGAACTGCAATGAAATCTCTGACATTATCGTTAGACATTTCAACTACTGCGACAGGATGGGCCGTATTTTACGGCTCTGACCTTGTCCAGAGTGGTGTCTTAAAACATAAAAGCAAATCGTTCTTTGAACGTGGGCGGTTCATGGCTAGCGAATTGCGAGCCATTCAATCGAGAGCGCTCCAGAAGTACGACTGCCATTTTGAATCGATTGTGGTCGAGAAGAACTCAGTCATGGGGCCAAATCAGCAGTCTATGATTAGTATTGGAATTGTGACAGGTATCATTCTTGGCCGGTTGATTGCTGACAATGTGTACTTCGTGAACGTGTCAACTTGGCGCAAGTATTGGCAGTTTAGCTACAAGGACCGAAGTAAAAAGTCAATGAAGCTGCAGGCAGTTGCTAAGGTTGCGGATAAATTCGACCTTAACGTTAAAGACGATGAAGCTGACGCTATCCTGATTGGTTCATATTTTGTAAACCATGGCCAAGAATTTGGAAATCTGGAAATCCACAAGGTTAGTTGAGGAGTTGGAAGATGAATAAGCAGAAATTGATTGATTATTGTAACGCCTTAAAAGAAAGTAAAGGTAGATTTATCAATTGTATTGATGTAGACAGGATCATCGATACAATCACACAACTAGACGAACCGCAACCAGTCAAAGTTAAGCAGTGCGTGGCGGATTGGTATGAGAAGAAAAAACATGATTTAGACCATTATATTTGGGATTACATCTATAATTGGAATCATCAAGAGGAATCGGAATTTAAAAGATGGATGGACTGTTCAATAACCGCATTTCAAACCCTCGTCAACATGCACCAATTCGGCTACGAGGTCGAGAAAGAGAAGCGGTATTTTGTGAAGATTAAAGGGAATATTAAAGAAAATGTGTTGGTTTATGGAGAACTGTTGGAAAGGTATTTCTTTACAAAAAGCCTTAACTTAGACAACGCTATATATTCCCATACCCGCAAAGAACTAGAAGAAGCTGACTTTGGCTGGGTATTCGATTGCCCAGGGATTGAGATTGAGGAGGTTGAGGGATGATTATCAAGAATTACAAATATGATTTTTCGAGTGGCAGAATATGCTACACAATTGATTTTGATGGCTATGAACAAGCCATGGAACACACAAAGACAGAATACGGAAGTGTACAAAGAAATGATATTGATGATTTCTTAAGTACGGTTGAGGAATACGACTTTCAAGAAGCTGAGATGATTGAAGCATTCGTTGACTTTCAAAATGATTTGCTCTTATATGGAATTGGTTTTGAATTGAAAAATGAGGTGCAGTGATGAATAATGAAGTCTTTGAAGAATTGAAAAAGCTTATGAGTTATTTTCCCGACTCATTTATAAACAGGCAATTAGAACTTATTCTCATCCCAAAAACAAACACATACTTTTCTTTAAGAGATTGTTTGACAAAGAATGATGTCATTTCAAAGGTACTAATGTGGTGTACTAGGGATATATCCAAAGCTAGACCTTATCAACAACAAAAGCGAAATATCGACTTTTATGTAGATAATCGCACACGTTTAGAAAAATATTTAGGTTCAAATATTAATGTAGATGTGATTTATCATTGCTTAGGAAATGGAATTAACAAAGAACTCACATACAGATTTATCGAGGGTGGTTTTGATATGACTTTACTTTATAAGGAGGTCACAGAATGAAACGATTCATAGCAATCTGGATTCTGCTATCTGCTGGATTGAACATCTGGCAGATGGACAGGATTCGAGACTTGGAAGAGAAGAAGCCGCTGGTTATCTACAAGGCGGACAACGCAGGCGCTGAGATATTCGGTAAGGTCGTCGAGAAAGGACGACACGGCAAGCTATACACGCTTACCATTCGTGACTACGGTGTGTTCGTGGTGACGAAGGACGTGTACGATAAAGTGAAAGTTGGGGATGAGGTGATGTTATGATACCGAAATTTAGAGCGTGGGATAGCGCAAAAAAAGAAATGTTCAAAGATACTTTCGCAATAACAGAAAGTGGGCAAGTTGTAGTGGTTGAACAGGAGGATGTCGTATGCCCTCCAGATTATGTTTTTGTTGATTATCTAGTCATCATGCAATCAACAGGACTCAGAGATAAGAACGGCAAGGAAATCTTTGAGGGGGATATTTTGGCATGCAAAACTGATGATGAAGTGATAAATTTGAATGTATTTTGGGATGAAGAGCATGCTTTGTTTATGTTCGAGTCGAAAAAATATAACGAACAGGAACCTTTAGCTGAATTAGTTGAAAATAACACCTATCCGTTTGAAATCATCGGCAACGTCCATGAAACACCAGAACTTTTGGAGGATAAGGAATGAGACCAAAAAGATACCCTTTTAGTGGAGCTAAAAAAGAGAGCGAAGCTAAGAAAATATCGTTAATGCTTAAAAAAGTCGATGAATTAGACTTGAAAGGAAGTGTTTGGGCGGAGCCTCTACATATCTATAGTAAAACAAGAGTCCATGTAGAGATAGAGGGTTATGGAAAGAAAATCATAACCGAATTTGAAACAGATGAAATGGATTTTTCCAGAAAAACTTCATTCTTTAAGAGAGCATTATTTAAAAGAGCTGAAATGATGTCTCAGTTTGATTTTAGAGAAATGCCAGTTGAAGAATGGAACCGAATAATCTTAGAACTTTTGGAGAATATCAAATGGACCCAGAAATAATTGATAACATACTTATCGAGGAGATGGAACATGAGAATTAAAACATTAATGGGTACAATCATCAATGTTGATAGGATAAAACGCAGTATCACAGTTGAGGGTATTGAATTAGGCTCAGATTGCCGTGCTTTAGTATCTAAACACAAAGATGGTACAGGTACAATAACACTAGTTTTTGATGGAAAAATAATTTAAAAAAGGAGTAAAATCGATGTTTACACAATATAATCACGAAACAGGAAAAACGACACTTACAAAACTTGCTAAAGGCGGTATCATTACAGTTGCAACAATTGCTTCACTTGGGATTTTTCGTCTCACGGCTGTGAAACGTATCCCAGCTAATACGGTTGGAGTTAAGGTTAGCGCAATTGGAGGTGTGCAAGAAAATACCCTGCAAACCGGATATCATCTAAAAATGCCATTTATTGATAAAGTCTACACCTTATCCACATCCGTTCAAACAAAAACAATGGAGAAAATCACGACTCAGACAAAAGATGGTCAGTGGCTCAACACCAATATTGATGTGAAATATCGAGTCAATAAGGAAAAGGCTATGACAGTCTTCTCTAATTACACAGACTTAGAAAACGTGAATAATAGTGTAGTATCTCCTGCTGTTCAGCGTGCTATTGAATCTGTAACAGGAAATTACGATATTTACGATATCCTCGGTAATAAGCGTACAGAAGTTTATGAAATGATCGACAAAGCTCTCAAAGAAAAATTTGAGTCTTATGATTTGGAGTTTGTATCCTTTACCATCACAGACCAAGACGCAGGCGATGAAATTGAAGCAGCAATCAAAAATGAATCTGTAAAACAAAAAGAAATAGACACAGCTAAACAGGAACAGGAAAAGGCTAAGGTTGAAGCTGATACCAAGAAAGTTCAAGCTCAAGCAGAAGCAGATGCAGGCATCATCAAAGCAGAAGGTGAAGCCAAGGCCAACAAAGCTAAGTCAGATTCAATCACAGATAATCTTATCCGGATGAAAGAAGCAGAAGCCAGAGAGAAGCATGGCTGGGTCACTGTTAACGGTGCAGGTAGTGTGATCACGAATAAAGAATAAAATAAAAAAAGCCAGCACAGCTGACTCCTTTGTGATATACCCAATAAAAATATTATATCATAAAGGAGCTATGTTGTGAGGTTATTAAAAAAGGTTGATGTGCAATTCACCAAGAAAAATGTCTATGACGTCCTAGAGAGTTATCGCTCGTATGTCCGAATGGCAGGCGCTGAGTATTTGCCTAAAATCACAACGACCTACTCATTTGAACCAAAGACATTTACTGGTAAGAACACAGCTACCGAGAATATGGTTATAGAACATGTGGATGCAGAGGCAGAAGTTTTGGAGATTGAGAGAGCAGTCAACTGCATTATGGATCCATATGTTCGGCAGGTTATCGCAAAGAAGTACATGGATATGAAAATCCAATTATCAGACAAGGCTATCTATATGGACTTGGGCTATTCTGAAAGTGAGTTCTATCGCATGCTTAGTAGAGGTGCTTTGGAATTTGCGGAAGCCTATCGAAAAGGTAAACTGATTGTCTTTCGTAAATTTTTGGGAGATATTTGCAAGTAAATTGCAAGGAAATGGCTTATTTTACATGGTAAAATAGTATTGTCAATAATTAGAGATAGAGGTCTCAGAATTTGGTAGATGGTTACCTGAAATCAGGGTGTCGTAAAGGCATTGAGGTTTCGAGTCCCTTCCTCTATTTCGTTCATTGACGTCTCCTTTATACTTTATTATATTTTTTCGAGGCTTCGGTCTCGTTTTGGCGGTGACAGGTAAGTGGTTTCTCTCCTATGTTTCCTTCGGTTCGATTCCGGGCATCGCCGTTAAAGACTACAAAAAAATAAAAAAAGGAAAACTTTCAAATTGATTACTAATTAACACGCAAGGTAGTAGTCGCCTTGCAAGAAGGTCACACATCGTGTGGCTTTTTTTGATTTACAAAATAAACAAATCAGGGAGGAGGGCATGGAAAAAAGCGAGCTAGCACGCAAAGACTATGAGGCAGGCATGAAGTACAAAGACATTGCTACTAAGCATGATGTCTCAATCAACACAGTCAAATCATGGCAACGTAGGCATAATTGGACTCGTACAAAAAAGGGTGCACCCAAAAATCCAAGAGGTGCACCAAAAGGGAATAAGAACGCAGTTGGTCATGGGGCGCCTAAAGGCTCGCAAAACGCCCTTAAACACGGTCTGTTTGCTAAGTATCTACCGCAAGGAGTGCATGAGATATACGAGCAACTGGCAGATAAGCAACCAATTGATATTCTTTGGGAGAACATTCAGCTAACCTATGCTAATCTTTTGCATGCTCAGCGCATTCTGTACGTTCAGGACGTTGATGATACAACCACTATGCTTATTGCAAGTACAGCCAAAGGTGGGGCAAGCTATGAAGTTCACACGGCTTGGGATAAGCAGGGTAAGGCGTTAGCTGCAATTGCAAGAATACAGTCAGAACTTAGAAATATGATTAAAACATATGATGAATTGACTCGCTCAAGCCTTGCTACAGAGGAGCAGAGATTGAGAATTGAGATTCTGAAATCTAAACTACCTGACAATGAGCCTGAAAACATACATGATGATGGCTTTATTAAATCTCTAGAAGGGGTGGTTGAAGAAACTTGGCTAGATTAAGAACGCAAACCAATACATTCAAATTTCAACCTTTTAGCAAAAAGCAGAAGAAAGTGCTAACTTGGTGGCTTTGGAACTCTCCAGTTCATGAGTCAGAAGGCATTATTGCTGATGGCGCTATCCGTTCTGGCAAGACTGTTTCTATGAGTCTAGCTTTCGTTATCTGGGCGATGACATCATTCAACCATCAGAACTTTGCGATGTGCGGAAAGACAATCGGCTCTTTTAATCGTAACGTCCTGAAACTGTTGTTGGTTATGATACAGTCAAGAGGTTTCAGCTACGTCTATCATCGGACGGATAACTTGATAGAAATCACAAAAGGCGACGTGTCAAATGATTTTTATATCTTTGGTGGTAAGGACGAAAGTTCGCAGGATCTTATTCAAGGTTTAACACTGGCAGGTATCTTTTTCGATGAAGTAGCGCTTATGCCCGAGTCCTTTGTTAACCAGGGCACAGGGCGTTGCTCTGTGACAGGTTCCAAGTGGTGGTTCAACTGCAACCCAGACGGGCCTTATCATTGGTTTAAAGTTAACTGGATAGACAAAGCAGAAACAAAGAATATGCTTTATCTGCATTTTGACATGGACGATAACCTTTCTCTTTCAGAGAACATCAAAAAGCGTTATAGAAGCCAATACCAAGGTGTTTTCTATCAGCGCTACATTCAAGGTCTTTGGACGGTTGCAGAAGGTATTGTCTACGATATGTTCAGTAAAGATAAGCATGTTGTATCAACCTTGCCAGAAATGAGCAAGCTGGGCAAATATGTTTCAGTCGATTACGGTACGCAAAATGCGACCGTTTTTCTTTTGTGGGAAAAAGATATCAATGGCAAGTATTACTTGACAAGGGAATACTATTACTCAGGTCGTGACGAGAACGTACAGAAAACCAATGCTGAGTACGCTGATGATCTAACTGCTTGGCTGGGAGATACGAACATCGAACGTATTATTATTGACCCGTCTGCTGCTTCATTCATTGCTGAATTGAAGAAGCGAGGATATAGAATCAAAAAAGCTAGAAATAATGTCCTTGAAGGTATTCGTTTTGTCGGCTCTATGCTCGGTCAAGAAAAAATAGCAGTGCATGAGAGTTGTGTGAATACGCTGAAAGAGTTCCACGCTTATGTCTGGGACGAGAAAGCCTCTGCGAATGGCGAGGACAAACCTATCAAGCAATTTGACCACGCCATGGATGCCCTGCGTTATTTCTGCTACACAGTATTATTCAAGTCAGGAGGTATGACTGTTTGGAAATAGAAGTAATCAAAAAGATAATCTCGTCGCAGATGATTAAACACGGACAGTTTGTCATGCAAGCAGCTGAAGCCGAGAAATACTATCGCAACGAGAATGATATTAAACGGAAGCGTAAGCCTGCCGATAAAAAAGGCGCTGAGAACGAAGCGAAAGCAGAAGATAATGCATTTCGTAACGCTGACAACCGTATTAGTCACAACTGGCATCAGTTGTTGCTTGACCAGAAAAAGGCTTATGCGTTGACCTATCCGCCTACATTCGATGTGGACGATAAAAGCGTTAATGATAAGATTGTAGACGTCTTAGGAGACGATTATGAACGTATCAGCAAGCAGCTTTGTGTGAATGCAGGAAATGCTGGCATCGCTTGGCTTCACGTTTGGAAAGACGCTAGTGATAACTCGTTTAGATATGCTTGTGTCGACTCAAAAGAAGTTATACCAATCTATTCAAAGTCCTTAGACAAGAAGTTGATTGGTGTACTGCGAGTTTACTCTAGTATCGATGAAACAGATGGTAAGAATTACACTGTTTACGAATACTGGAACGACAAAGAGTGCTCTTTCTATCGTCACGAAGAAAATAAGCCACTGGAAGAATTAGAGACATTCCAAGCAATCTCTTTGGTTGATACCATGAATGGAGACCAGTCTAGTGATAATAGTTTCAAGCATGATTTTGGCCTTGTACCTTTTATTCCATTCAAGAATAATGAGATTGAGACCAACGACTTAAAACCAATCAAAGACCTGGTTGACGTATACGACAAGGTGTTTAGTGGTTTTGTTAATGATACAGACGATGTCCAAGAGGTTATCTTTGTTCTTACAAACTACGGTGGGCAGGACAAGCAAGAGTTTCTTGAAGATTTGAAACGCTACAAGATGATTAAGATGGACAACGACGGTATGGGAGACCAGTCAGGAGTTACAACTATTGCGATTGACATCCCAACCGAAGCCAGAAATCTGATTTTAGAGCGGACTAAGAAACAAATCTTTATCAGTGGCCAAGGGGTTAACCCTGAAACAGATAAACTGGGGAACAGTTCTGGTGTTGCTTTGAAGTTTCTATACTCGCTTTTAGAGTTAAAGGTCGGCAACATGGAAACTCAGTTCAGAAGTGGATATGCCACACTTGTCAAGATGATTTTGAAACATCTAGGGTTGTCTGACAAATTCAAAATCAAGCAAACATGGACACGGAACTCAATCAATAACGATACAGAAATGGCTCAAGTGGTTTCTACTCTCGCAACTATCACATCAAGAGAGAATGTAGCTAAATCGAATCCGATTGTAGAAGATTGGCAGGATGAACTGCGCTTGCAGAAAGCTGAACAAGAGGAACGCCCTGAAAAAGCCTACGATATGGAAGAGTTAGAGCATGAGTCGGAAGCTGAATAAAGAAGAGAAAATAGCCTTTATAGAATCTCTTGACGACCTCAACCGAGAAGAGAAAGACAGATTGCTATATGAGCTGGCTCAGATTGACGACCTCAGCGAGATAATAGACTACATCGATAATTTATACCACCGAACATTAAAACGCATTACAGGGCGTTTAGAGGCGTTTGAGAGGGTATCTAAAAATCGTAGTGACTCATTACCGTTTTACCTGTTATCCCTGACCAAGACTGACCAATTAAAAACCAAGCAAGAGATTGCTGGTTTTGTTAAGAAACACCCTGTTTTAACAGAGTGGTCAAGGTCAATAAAGGTCAAAACAAATGCAGATGCCTTGTTTGCTGGTGTTGAGATGGATATCGCTGAAATGACTGGCAAAATCAATAAGCGAATAGAAACACACCTCAAGCAAACCTACCAAGAAACCTACTTAAATCGTGCTTACAACTACCATAAACAGACCAAAAGAGAACCGAATTTCAAGCCTGAGCGCTTAGAAGAAGAATATCTTCAGAAGGCAATCAAGGAAAACTTCAAAGGCAAGCGGTTCTCTGAACGTGTTTGGGGTAGCAACATGGATGAACTGGTCAGTAGAGTAGAATCGCTTGTAACCAACGATTTAAACCGTGGATATCCGATAGACCAGTCCAGTAAACTTCTAGCAATTGAATTTGACCGTGCTCGTAATCGTGCAGTGACTGTTTTACAAACGGAAACGAATGGTATTCAGGCTCAGGCGACGCTGGATGAATATCAGGACGACAATATCAAGAAGTACAGGTATCTAGCGACATTAGAGGTTCACACATGCCCTATTTGTGGCGAGTTGGACGGCAAGGTATTTCTTGTCAAGGACGCAGAGAAAGGCGTAAATTACCCTACTATGCACCCTCACTGTCGATGCACAACGGTTCCTGCTTTAGAAAAAGGCGGAAAACGCTACGCAAGAGACATTGAAACAGGGAAAGGTTATGAGGTAGAGAGCGGTCAGACCTTCAAGGATTGGCGAAAACAACAACTTGATAAGTATGGCCAGACCGCTATCAAAGACAAGCTACAAGCTGAACGATTGGAAAAGGACAGAGTCCGCAGAACCAAGGAGCAGTTCATAGCTTATAGGCAAGTTTTAGGCTCTCAAAATATGCCCAAAACATTTGCAGGCTTCTATGATTTGAAGTATAATGATGTTGAGGGATACAAGGAACTAAAAGACCGCATCAGATGGACAAAGTCCAAGTTTCCTACTGAGAAATCTTTTGATGGTCATTATAAAAAACATAGAGTCGAGTTCGGAGATATCACAAAAGAGGATTATCTTCATATCGGACAGAATTTGTTGTCTAAGACGATAAACGAGAATATACTCGGTTACGATACAGAAATGCGTAGAGTGCGATATGATTTAGAAAATAATATATATGTTTTAGGCGATAATCGTAGTAAACGTATTACAACAATACTGAAACCGAAAAAAGGAGTTGATTATTATGAGCAAGACTGGGAAAGAGAATTTAATGATCATTGATGGTCGCGAATATGTACATTGTCCAGTATGTGGAACTGTTACAGCAGTGTATGACATCTGTGACGTCTGTCAGTGGCAAAATACAGGAGAAACTAATATAGATGGCGGTCCTAATGAAATGACACTTGCGGAGGCTAAAGAAGCTTACGCAAAAGGCTTACCAATTAGATAAATAAGCACCTAGAGAAATCTAAGTGCTTTTTTCGTGTTCGGAAAGGATTGAGGAATGAAATACCGTAAAAAACCAGTAGTGATTGAGGCTGTACAGTTTACAGATACGGAAGAATCAATTTTGGAGTTATCAGAATTAGGATTAGATCCAGTTCGTGTTGATTATGCTGACTTGGATAATCCAGTTCTAAAAATAGAAACACTTGAAGGATTGATGGTTGCAACAGAAGGTGACTACATTATCAAAGGTGTGCAAGGTGAATTTTATCCATGCAAACCTGACATTTTTAAAGAAACATACGAAAAAGTAGAGGAGTGAAAACATGTTTATATGGGATTTAGTATCAATTTTATTAGGTTGGATTATATTTTTTGCGTTAATTTTGTTCGCAATAATTAAATTATTTGAAGTTATTTCAAAAGTCATTTCAACTCTAAAAGTCGGAATTGAATACAGAAAGAAACTGAAACAATTGAAAAATAAATAACCTAACCGCATCGAAATCGAGGCGGTTTTCTTATCTCTAACCGTATGGAATTCCGTACGGTTTTATTATGCCCTGAACATGGCGTTAAAAGGTTCAACTATTGGACAAGTCCGTAGTCCTAACAAAAGCGGAGCGACTGGTGATGGAGAACACCTAAAAAGCCTAGCGTAGAGGAAAGGATTTTCAAAATGAAAAAAGAACAACTAGCAAACATCGGCTTAACTGAAGACCAAATTTCTCAAGTCTTCGCTTTGCATGGTGCGGATATCCAAAAGTTAAAGGATGATGTGGCAAGTAAAGAAAGCGAATTAGAGAGCGTTCGTGGACAGCTGACACAACGTGACAAAGACTTGAATGATTTGAAGAAAAAAGGCGCAGATGTTGAAGATATTCAGCAAAAGCTAGAGGACTTACAAGCTAAGTACAAACAAGATACAGAAGCACTTGAGACGAAACTAGCAGATGAGAATAAATCTCGCTTAATCGATGCTGAATTAACAAAAGCTGGCGTTCGAGATGCAGAAATTTTTGGAAAAATCTTAAACAAAGACGAAATCTCTGTAAAAGATGGCAAATTGATTGGCTTGACTGAGCAAATCGAGGCTCAGCGTGCTAAGAGTCCATATCTCTTTAACGGGGAGAAACAAGCCCAATATACGCCAAACCAAGGTGATGGGCAAGGTGCTAATTTAGGGAATTGGGAAACTGCTTTGAGCAATCCTGACGTCAACCTAACTCAATTTTTAGAACAACAAGGAGAAAATAACTAATGGCTAATGAAATTACAAAAATTCTAGACACGATTACACCTCAACAGTACAATGCCTACATGCAACAGTACACTGCTGCTAAATCTGCTTTCGTTCAAAGTGGTATTGCAGTATCAGACGAACGTGTCTCTAAAAACATTACATCTGGTGGTCTTTTGGTCAACATGCCTTTCTGGAATGACCTTACTGGTGATTCTGAAGTTCTCGGAAATGGCGACAAAGCCCTAGAAACTGGCAAAATCACTGCTGGAGCAGACATTGCCTGCGTTCTTTATCGTGGACGTGGTTGGGCTGCCAACGAATTGACTGGTATTGTAGCTGGTTCTGACCCAGTACGTGCTATCTTGAACCGTATCGGTGCTTATTGGCTACGTGAAGACCAAAAAGCCTTGATTGCTACCTTGAATGGTATCTTTGCTACTGGAACAGGTGGTGAGAAAGGTGCGCTTGAAGAAACACACGTATCAGACCAATCAAAAGCGTCTACTGGTATCGATGCAGCTATGGTACTTGACGCTAAACAATTGCTTGGAGATTCTGCTGATCAAGTTACTGCCATTGCTATGCACTCAGCGGTTTATACAAAACTACAAAAAGATAACTTGATTCAATACATCCAGCCAACAACTGCGACCATCAACATTCCAACCTACCTTGGTTACCGTGTCATTATCGATGATGGTATTGCACCAACAGGAGATGTCTATACTTCATATCTTTTCCGCACAGGTTCAATCGGTCTTAACACAGGAAATCCATCAGGATTGACTACATTTGAAACTTCTCGTGAAGCTGCTAAAGGTAACGACATGATTTACACTCGTCGTGCCCTTGTTATGCACCCTTACGGTGTGAAATGGACTGGCGCAGAAGTGGATGCTGGAAACATCACTCCATCAAATGCTGACTTGGCTAAATTCAAGAACTGGCAACGTGTTTACGAGCCTAAGAACATCGGTATTATCGCTTTGAAACACAAAATTGGCAAATAGATTGGGTGACAGAATATGATTCAAGAATTGAAACAAGACAACACAATGTACTTGATCTCATGCGTTCGGAAAATGCGTCAGGATAATTATTTCAAAGACATGGAAGTTCTCCATTACGCTTTAACCCAAGCAGAAAACGAGATTTTGAATTATATTCACCAAGACAGTGTGCCTGGACGTTTAGAGAACGTATGGATAGACATGACCAACGACTTACTGGACAAGGTCAAGGAGCAAAGTGTGCTTGCTGAAAAAGCTGATGCAGACGACTTTTCGGTTAAGAGTATCAAAATGGGTGATACGACAATCGAAAAGGTTAGTCCTTATGAAATGATTCAACGAATGAAACAAGTGCCGTCATCACTTGAGCGCTACAAGCGTCAGTTGAATCGTTTTAGGAAGCTACTATGACCGAATATGCTAAGACAGTCTTTGATTGCTTGTATGACTGTAAAATGACGGTTAAAGGTTATACAGAGCAAGAGATAGACGGTTTGACCAGTATGTCAGAAAGCGTGCTATTAGAGGACATTCCTTGCAGGATTTCGCAAATGAGCAATAGTTCAACGAACGGGAGCGACTATCAAGCTAACGGCTATGATATGAAACTCTTTTGCTCAGTTGTCTACGATATTCCTGCAGGTTGCAAGATTGAGGTGACTGATAGAAATGGGCACGTTAAAGTGTTTACACGGTCTAATGTGCCTATTGGTCAGTATTGGTCACACCAAGAAATTGCTATAAAGCTAGAGGGCAAGTCATGAGTGGCAGTTTTGATTATCGTAGTTTCGCAAAGTTTGCTAACAACTTCAACAGGAATGCGAATCATGCGAAAGTAGACCGATTTATGAGACAGACCTTGAATTATGAAGGTACAGAACTAAAATCTAAAGTGAAGGAGAGAACGCCTGTCGGTGTTTATACGGATCATTGGGTTGAGTTCACAACCAAAGATGGCAAACACGTCAAATTTTGGGCAAGCGCTCATGGTAAACAAGGCGGAACTTTGCAAAAAGGTTGGTCTAAAAGCCGTATTGAAGTATCTGGACGGACTTATAAGCAGAAAGTTTATAACAAGGTCTACTATGCCCCACACGTTGAGTACGGGCATAAGACAGTCAATGGTGGCTTTGTTCCAGGGCAGTTTTTCCTTCATAAAACGGTTGAAGATACTAAAAGCGATATGGAAAATCGTGTCCGTGATAAGTATGATGGCTTCATGAGAAAGGTAGTGTTAGGAAATGGCAAATAAAGGATTTCGGTTAGTCGAGGAGTTAGTTAGCCACATCAAGGGGTTATATCCTGACATCAGGATTTATCTGGATGAAGTAGAGCAAGGTTTTAAAGAGCCTTGTTTTTTTATCCATGTAGTTGATACTAAGTACACTCCAGAGGCCAATAAATATGTGAAAGTACGTTCTAAAGTGGATTTGTCTTATTTTCCTCCTAAGAAAAAGCGTAGCGAGTGTTTAGCAATGCAGGAAGAATTGAGTTATAAACTCTTACACTTACCGACGATTCATTTATTTGACCGTCAGTATGAAGTGGTTGACAACATTCTGCATTGTATTTTTAACGCAAGCACACGCTTGAAGTTAGAAGAGGAAGATATCAAACAACGTGAATTGAAAGTGAAAGAAGAGGTAAAAGATGGATAATGTAGACGGAATTGTGTTCCCTACTGCGGACATTTTGGAAAGTAGCGCTTTTACCAACGGAGAAAAAGACATCTTGGGGGCTATTTTAGACCCAGAAGAGTCTTATAGCTTGGAAGAAGCAAGAGCAAAACTAGAATACGAACTAGGAAGGAAGATTAACTAATGGCAGGTGGAATTTGGAAACGCCAAAATAAAGTAAGACCAGGTGCTTACATCAACGTCAAATCAAAAGACATTGCAATGACTCGCCTTGGTGGCGATGGTGTCGTAACAGTACCGCTAGCACTCAGCTTCGGTGAATCAAAGAAATTGATGAAAATCCGACGGGGTGAAGACCTATTTAAAAAGCTAGGTTATGAGCAAGAAAGCCCACAGCTTTTGTTGCTAAATGAAGCATTCAAGCGTGTGAGTGAAGTCTTGCTTTATCGTCTAAATGCAGGCGAAAAGGCAAACGTAAGCCTTGCAGACAACGTAACGGCTCAAGCTAAATATAGCGGTGTCCGTGGGAATGACATTACAGTAACGGTCAAAACAAACGTAGACGACCCAAGTTCATTTGATGTTGTCACATTTCTTGATACTGTTGTTATGGACTCGCAAACAGTAAAAGTCTTGGCTGACTTGAAAAACAATGATCTAGTTGAATTTTCAGGAACTGGCGAACTGCAAGCAGTGGCTGGTGCTAAATTGACTGGTGGTACTGACGGTGCAGTCTCAACTCAAGACTATTCAGAATACTTCAAAGCGCTTGAAACAGTTGAATTTAACTATATGGCCTTGCCAGTGGAAGATGCTTCTATCAAGAAGGCAGCTATCAACTTCATCAAACGTATGCGTGAAGATGAAGGACTAGGCGCCCAATTGGTTGTGGCGGACTCTGACGCAGACAGTGAAGCAGTAATTAATGTTAAAAATGGCGTCATCTTGTCTGATAAGACAGTTATTGACAAGACTAAAGCGACTGTATGGGTTGCAGCAGCAAGCGCAAATGCTGGCGTTGAGAAATCGTTGACTTATGAGAAGTACGAAGACTCTGTTGATGTTGTGGGACGTTTGAGCCATACAGAAACAGAAGATGCGCTTTTGAAAGGGCAATTCGTCTTTACTGCTCGTCGTGGCCGTGCAGTAGTTGAACAAGATATCAACTCACACGTCAGCTTCACGATTGAGAAGAACCAGGACTTCCGTAAAAACCGTATCTTGCGCACTTTGGACGATATCGTGAACGATACTCGTTATGCTTTCTCTGAGTATTTCCTTGGTAAAGTAAGCAACAACGAAGATGGACGTCAAGCGTTCAAAGCGAACCGTATTCGCTACTTTAAAGACCTTGAGGCTCGTGGCGCTATTGAAGACTTCAAAGTGGAAGACATCGAGGTACTACGTGGTGAGTTGAAAGAGTCTGTAGTGGTTAACGTTAAAGTGAAACCAGTGGACAGCATGGAAAAACTGTACATGACAGTTACAGTAGAGTAGGAAAGGAGACAGTATGGCTTTTTTAAAAGGTCGTGACGTAATCAGCGGTCAGGAAGGCACCGCTTTTATTCACATCGACGGAAAAAATGAGTTCATGTTCTATATCAAGGAACTTGAAGCAACAGTTAAGAAAAACAAAGAAGAAGTCCGCACCCTTAACAAACGTGGTACGCAAGTGAAGGCGACTGGTTTCAAGGGAGAAGGTAAGATGACTATCTACGGTGTCACTTCAACATTCAAGGAAATGATGTTGGACTACATGAAGAATGGTCGTGATACATTCTTTGATATCCAAGTGACCAATGACGATGCGACAAGTTCAATCGGTCGCCAAACAACTATCTTGCGAGAATGTAACCTTGATGAAGTTGTGATGGGTCAACTAAAAGTTGAGGAAGATTTCTTGGAAGAAGAAGTCAACTTTACTTTTGAAGATGTGGATATCTTGGAAAAATTTAATGCGCCTAAATTAGGTTAGAAAGAGGATAAATAAATGGCAATTTCAGACTTTTTACTAGAAAACGTTCAGCAGGAAGAAACAAAGGAAGTACACCTTAAGCGTTTCAAATCTCCTTTCGTCATTCGCAGTATTGACGAAAGCCTAAATGATACATTGAAGAAACGTGCGACAATCAAGAAGAAAAACCGTCAAGGTGTGGCTATTCCTGAGTTCAACAACGATAAGTACATTGACTCTTTGATGTCTGCCTGCGTTGTTACGCCAGACTTGAAAGATGCTCAACTACAAGAGTCTTATCGTACTGTTGGGGATGAAGCAGCAACCTTGAAAGCTATGTTGAAGATTGGGGAATATGCTACCCTAATGCAAGAAATCCAGTCGCTTAACGGATTTGATGAAGATATCAATGATCTTGTCGAAGAAGCAAAAAACGACTAGAGGACGGGGACGCAGAGTTGAGTTATGCTTACTACTGTTTGCATCAATTCAACTGGACTCCGTCCTTTTTGGATAGCTTATCAAAACGTGAAAAAGCCTTGATTTTTGCCTTTATCGATATCCGAGTAGAGGCAGAAGAAAAGGAACACAAAGAAATGGAAAGAAAAAGCAGAGGAAGGAGGAGACGGTAGAAGATGACTACATTAATGCAAACACTAGCGCTTAGAGATAATTTCTCAAGCCCTTTAAACCGAATTAACAGTACGATTAACAGGACTATTGCTAAGTTCGGCGAGTTGGATAGACGTGTCAAGAAGATGACGCAAACTGCAACGATTAAAGTCAAAGCAGATATGCCTAAGAATTTAACTGCGCCTAAAGCTACTAGCCCTGTAGCGCTAAAAATGGCGACACCTATCGCTCCTAAACTTCCTTCGGCTGGGCCTCTTGTTGGTGGCTTAGGCGTTGCTACATCCATGCTTGGTCGAATGACTTCTATTTCTCGTGCTTTGAATTTCATGGTTGCTATTCAAGCCTTGAGGCAAATGGCTAATTTAATGAGTGGTCTGATTAAGTCAGGCGATGATTATATTCAGACCATGGCAAGGCTTAAGACGATAGAAGACGGATCTAAGACAGGCCAAGAACTTCAAGATAGTATCATGGCAGCAGCACAACGCTCAAGGACTGGTTTCGGTATCATGGCAGACTCAGTGGCTAAGCTACGCTCACAAGCTGGAGAAGCCTTTAAAAGCAATGATGAAGCTATTGCATTCGCTGAACAGTTGAACAAACTGTATAAAATCGGTGGTGCAAGCTTAGAGCAACAAAAAGCAGGGACGCTTCAAATCACAGAGGCCCTTGCTTCAGGGGTTCTTCGTGGCGATGAGTTCAACTCTATGATGGAGAACGCTCCTCTTGTTGCCCAAAAACTAGCTAGACACCTTGGGGTCAGCGTTGGTCAATTGAGGGAAATGGCTAAAGATGGCCAATTAACCGGAGATACTCTTAAGAACGCTTTGCTTGGTTCAGCAGTTGAAACAAACGCTGAATTTGCAAAAATGCCGATGACCTTTGCTGATATGATGACTCAGGTTGGCAACGTAGCTACATACGCATTTCAGCCTTTAATTCAAGCATGGCAAGAGTTTATTAACAGTACCGCTGGTCAAAACTTCATGGCAGGTTTAGAAACCGCTATGTTTGCGATTGGCCAGATAGCTATGTGGCTCTTTAATCTCTTTGTTGCAGGTTGGAATTGGGTGACTGAGAACATCAATATAGTCATGACTGCATTAACACTTCTTGCGGCAGTTGCTCTTATAGCAGGTGTTGCAATGTTTGTAGCGGGTTTGATGGCAGGAGCACCTTGGGCTTGGCTGATGCTGATACTGATAGGTGTAATTGGAATCGCGCTATTAATCGGTACAGCTCTAAACGCTATGGGGATTTCATTCTTAGACGTTGCAGCTGCTATCGTTGCAGCCTTTGTCTTTGTCGGAACGATTGTTTATGACATTATTATGTTCGTTATTAATCTTGTCATGTATATGATTGCACCGATTGTAAATTTCTTCATAGCCATTTACAACATTGGTGTAGCAATTGCAGAGTTTTTGAGAAATGTCTTTAAGCACCCGATTTATTCCATCAGAAAGTTATTTTATAATCTTATTCGAACTGTATTAGATTATTTTGCTTCGTTTGTTGATGGGGTAGTCAATGTAGCGCAATCTATCGGTAATGCTTTTATAGCCGGTGCCAATATGGCTATTAAAGCTATCAACTGGATCATTGACGCTTTAAATAAAATACCAGGAGTGAATCTAGGAAAAGTTGGCGAAATGGGCTACATGTCTAATGACGGTAGTTTTGCCAATGGTATTCGTGCGATGGGAGAGATGTTTAATCCAGGAGAGGCTCCTGATGATTATGAATCTTTTGACGGCATGCGTGCTAATATGATGACTCCAGGCGGTTTGTGGGATGGGATGAAAAATCCTTTCTCAACTGCTGGCAATGCTTTTAGTGGTACTAAGGCTTTTGGTCAAGGCGTTGGTGATGCTATGCAAGGATTCGCTGATAAGATGAAAGGTCAAGATGAACTTGCTTCTAAGTTTGACCAAATGAACCAAACGCCTGCAGGGGCTGGTGCTCCTTCTGGTGGTACTGGTGGTCTTGGCGACAAGCTAGGCAAAGGCAAAAACATTGGTAACGTCGGTAAGATTGAAGATGAAGTCAAGCTGAAAGACGAAGATATCAAGATGATGCGTGACGTTGCAGAACGTAAGTACATCATTGATTACCAAGTTCTAACACCTCAAGTTAGTGTTAAATATGAGTCTAAAAATAGCGCTACTGAACAGGATATCGACGATTTGGTTGACAGAATCGAAGAAAAGATTGTCGGTTTGGTCGATAGCGACCTAGGAATTGCGTAGGAGGTAGAAAGGAATGGCGATTGGTATTTTCGTAGAGTACAAAGGTCAGGTCACACAACTTCCTGTCAATCCAGAAGAGCTAAAAACGAAGAATAGCGCCAATAACGAGTCAACAACGAGTATTGCGCTAGGAGAAATAACCCAGATGAGTTTTCCTAAACTCTCTGAGGTTACTTTCACTTCATTCTTCCCTAGAGACACTTTCCGTTCTTATGTCCTTAATAAATCAGGTACGCCTGAAACCTATGTCCGACTCTTAAAGAAAATCATGGATGGGAAAGAACCTTGCCGCTTGATTATCTCTGGCGTGGGTATCAATATGCTTGCGACAGTTGAGAGTTTCGAGCAACAAAGAAAAGCTGGTATTCATGAGGATGTTTACTACGACATCACTTTCAAAGAGTACAAGATGGCCAAGGCTCGGTTTGTAAAAATCGAGAAGAAGGTATCAGAAGAGAAGAAAGCTAGTCAGCCTCAGAAAGAACAGGCTCCCTCAACTAAGAAAGAAGTGACTATCGGTGCAAAGGTGCTTGTTAATGGGCAACTTCATAGAGATAGCTACGGAGAAGGGCCTGGTCAAACTGAGTCAAACGCAACTAGACTTGTCAATTATATCAATATGAAAGGGTCGCATCCTTATCACGTTACTATGCTTGATGGCGGTTGGCGTGGTTGGGTTACTGCTGATTCGGTACAAGTCCTATGATGGAATTTCTGATTCAAGATGTGAATGACGGTAAAGTCTTTGATATCACTGAGTTGGTCGGAGGTGTCAAATGGGAAACCAGTATTGATTTTCAGCCAGGAAAACTTGAGTTTGATATGATCATAGACTCGCAGGTAGCTTGTAACTTTGGGGACGTCATTCGCTTCAAGGTAGATGATAAGGGCATTTTTTACGGCAAGGTTTTCAAGAAAAAGCGGAAATCAGCCAAGAAATGGTCGATTACTGCTTATGACAGAATGAGGTATCTGAAAAATACAGATACGATTGTGTTTGAAGCCTCTAAGAGTCATGAAATCTTCAGTAAGATTTGCGAAATCTCAGAACTTGAGTACAAGGTTGTCGATGAGGGAAACTGGACGTGTCCTGAGAAAATCGAAGATAAGAAAACTTATTTTGCGATGATCCAGAACGCTTTGGACTTAACATTGATTCATGGCGGCATGTGGTACATCATCAGAGATAACTTTGGTACAGTTGAACATGTAGCGTTAAATTCGCTGATTACTGACTTAGTGATTGGGGATGATAGCGTAGCTAAAGACTTTGACTATGAAGGCTCTATTGATGATAGTTTCAACTATGTGAAGTTGACTAAAGACAACAAAGAGAGTAAGAAGCGTGAAGTTTACGTCGTGAAAGACTCTAAAAACGTGGCTCTTTGGGGCAAGTTACAGTACCACGAGAAAGTGGATGAAAAGATGAATGAGAGCCAGATTCAACAGAAGGCTGAACTCTTATTGAAAGCTAAAAATCATCCTAAAAAGACTTTTAAAGTTCCTTGCTTAGGACATCTTGGCATTAGTGCAGGAAACAGTGTTGTACTGGATTTTGCTGATTTAGAGTCTGAAGGGATTAAGAAGAACAGTCTTGGCATCATCTCTAAATGTACCCACAAGTGGGATAAGGTGCATACAATGGATTTAGAATTGAGGACGCTGGAATAATGGCAGGAGAGTTATTAGCACGCCTTTTGGCGCAAGGAGTAGATGATGGGACAGACAGAACAGATATTGTTTTTGGCTCTGTCACATCTGTTTCTCCTCTCACAATCAAGGTTAATAATAAACTTGAAATCCCTGAGTCTTTTTTAGTTCTAAGTCCAATGGTTAAAGAACTACGTACTGGAGATACTGAAGGGGACAACAAGAGATGGATTGTTTTTCGTGATCTTGAAGCAGGAGACAAAGTCTTAATGATTAAAGCCCAGAACGGGCAATTATACTACGTTTTACAAAGGATGGAGTGAAGATGGTAGATATACGAAACATTGAAGAAGTTGTTCTGCCATCCTACACTTATCAAGTGAAAAATGGCAGAATACACGGATATATTGACGGCTTAGAAGCCATGAGGCAAGCAGTTGAAAAGATTTTGCTTACAGAACGGTTTGAGTGGGTTATTTACTCTTCGAACTACGGAGCAGAATTGGAGCGCTTGATTGGAAAGCCTTATGATTTTGTAAAAGCTGACCTTGAGAGAACAATTTCTCAAGCCTTGTTAGTTGATACAAGAATTAAAAGTGTCCAAAATTTCTTCATTGAGCAACAAACCAAGGACAGCTTGCTTTGTGTCTTTGAAGTCCATACTATATCCGGTTTATTTAAAGTTGAAAAGGAGGTGACGCTGATTAATGATAGGTGATTTCTTAGAAAAATACACGTTTGATTATCTGATGAATGACGCTCTTTCTCGTGTCAATGAAAATATTGATACACGGGAAGGCTCTATCATCTATGACGCATTAGCGCCTGCTTGTTACGAGTTAGCTGGTTTTTATTTGCAGTTAAAAAATCTACTGCTAGATACATTCCCACAGACTGCTATTGGTCAATACCTAGACTATAAGGTTGAAGAGTTCGGCCTGCATCGTTATCCGTCAAAAAAAGCGGTACGCTTTGCGGAGTTTAAAAATGAGAGAAAAGAAGGCGTACAAATCGCTCTAGGTTCTCGTTTTGCGACAATTGACGATGCTGCACTTATCTACAAGGTTGTTCGTGCAACTAATGTAGCTGGCAAGTATGAAGTAGAGTGTGAGACGACTGGCGTTGTCGGAAATCGCTACTACGGCAATATCTTACCATTGGAGAACTACAGAAATCTCGCTACTGCGGTCTTAGGGGAAATCGTTACCTCTGGCCAAGATGAAGAAACTGACGATGAATTGCGGAAGCGTTTCTTGATTTACGTCAATGAGAAACCGTTTGGCGGTAACTTCATCGAGTACGTTCAGCGTGTTCGTGAAATTGACGGTGTTGGCGCAGTTCAGGTCTATCCAGTTTGGAATGGCTCAGGAACGGTTAAAGTGGTTGTTTTAGACAACGACTTAAACTTGGCATCTACCGAGACAATCAAGAAGGTGCAAAATGTTCTGGATCCACTAGAATACACTGGAAAAGGAGTTGGACTTGCTCCTATCAATCATCGTGTGACGGTTACGACCGCGACACGTTTCCCAATTGATATTGAGTTTAAACTTGAGTTGATGACAGGATATCAGCTAAATCAAGTGAAAGAACTGGTAGACAAGACACTAGACCAGTATTTCTTAGACTTGAGAAAGAACTGGGCGCAATACTCAGATGTCAATACCTACAGTATGAAAATCTATCGTTCTCAGCTAATGGCCAAGTTGCTGACCATTACAGGTATTGCAAACGTGGATAAGATGAAATTGAATAACCGTGAAGCTGATTTAGCACTTGTTTTTACAGGACAATTACAACAATTGCCGTATAAAGGAACAGTGAGGACGGTTTAATGGTGAAAGAAGTAAACTTATCTGAATACGTTCCCGATTACTACGAGGGCGTCAAGGATATGAAAGAACTGGTTCGGGTTGAAAATGCTCTGTTTAAAGACGGTACTATCTCGTTAGAGCAGTTCATCAAGAATCAGTTCATTATGCTCTGTGATGTCCCTACCTTAACGAAATTTGAAGAAGTCTACGGTATTGTTGCTCATGCTGACGATACGTTGGAGTGGAGAAGAGAGCGTGTTTTACTGCGGATCAATATGAGGCCACCATTTTCATGGTGGTTTTTAATTCGCAAATTAGACGACCTTTTTGGCAAAGGAAAGTACAAGGCTTCAGTAGATTTCGCTAATCAGGTCTTGCTGATTGAGTCTGGAGCGGAAACGAGCGGACTTTTCAGAGAATCGGTCATTTTTGTCAATGCAATCAAACCGGCAAATATGGGCTATACGCATATCCCAACAGTAACTGAACGAGTCAAGCTGAAAGAACGGTTATTCAAGACTTCGGTAGATTTCGCTAGAGCAGGTTATGCAGTTGTAGGAGTGACACCTTTTGAATACGAAGGGCCACAAGAGGAGGTTTTATTCAATGATTAAAGAAACGTTACTAAATACAGTTACAGAAACCGTACTAGCTAAAATCAACAAAGCAAGATTGAATGACAATCAGATTGTGACGATACAGAAACAACGAGAGCAACGTTTTGTTTTGATTGATTTCTTGGTACCAGACTCAATCAGAGAAATCAATAAGATTGAGTTGTTAGACGCTTCAAATGTACCACAGTCTGTCATTGATGTATACGTTCCGATTGAAACAACGACACGATTCAAATATAGACTGGAGGTGCTAACAGATGGCTAAAATCTGGAGGTCAAGAGATATTATCGGCGCTGAGGATGCGCAACGATGGGAAAACAAAGCTGACTTAAATCACAGGCACAAGGTTGCAGACATCGATGGTCTTGAAGCGATTATCGGCAACCAAACAACAAATAAAGCGAATCAAGCAGACCTTACTGCTCACATTCAAAACAAAAACAACCCACACAATGTCACTAAGCAGCAAGTGGGACTAGGGAATGTAGACAACGTAAGGCAAGCCAGTTATGCAGACCATGAAGCGACTAAAAGAGAAGTTAATGAGCAAGAGCAACGATTGTCATTGCTAGAAGAAATGGTACTACAGAATGCGTTCTATATACCAATCAAAGCTGAAGACAATGATGATGTATTGTTAGGAGACGAAAACAACAATCTAGTCGTAGCTGATTGGAAATACCAAATAGTAGAAAGGGAGGAATAGATGAATGATAATTATGAGTAACCAAGTTAGAAAAGCTACTGATTTGCCCACATTATCCAATGTATCAGACGGAGATGTGGTGCTAGTTCATAGTGGAGCAGGATTAAAGAAAGTACCTGTATCCACTTTAAAACGAACATTTACAACACCGCAATCGGCTATATCAGTGGCTACGTCAAACTCAAACGGGATTGTCAGGCCGGATAATCAGACAACAGAAGTGTCAAATGGTGTGTTGAAAGCTAAGACGGCAACTAGTGGACAGGCTGGTGTGGTGCGACCTGACAACTCAACGATTACAGTCGATAGTTCGGGTGTTTTGCGAGTAAACAGGTCGGCGCTTGGAATTCCAAGCACACCGTCAGAAGTGATTGCAAATAAATTTGTAAACCAAAACGGAAACCAACAAATGAAGTACTGGTATGGGTCTAAAACACAATATAATGCAATTAGTACAAAAGACCCCAACACAATCTATGATGTGTATGAGCAGGTGTGATTATGGCTACAAGAGAAGGAATCTATGTCGGAGGACATGAAATTGTAGAGCGATATGTCGGAAGTAAGTTAGTGTGGCAAAAATGGCGATTTTTAAAACGTTTTAGTAATTTAAAAAGCGCAATTATTTATTCATATTCATCTAATACGGTTGCTGTAGATGGAAATTTCATAAGTTTAGCAAGTAGTTTCGATAGTGAAAACAGAAAACTTAAACTTATTAATTATAGTAATTATGACACAGAGGTCTTCTATGCGAATCGAGTTTATGTATACACAAGATACTCAGGTGAAAACAATTACATTGCAGATAAACAATTACATATCGAGTTCGACAGCAACCAAGAAGCTTCGGATTTCAAACAACGCTATCATTCTGGAACAATAGATATTTATATTAGATAGGAGAAAATTAACATGGAATTTGTATTAGTAAATAAATTTTTTAGAGTTGGCAAGACGGAAGTCTCTATTCAATGTGACAAGCCGTTTACTTTTTTCACTCGTGAGTTAGAGGGTGACCGTTTGGGTGACACGGACGAAATGCTCATTGAAGCAGTTAAAGATGTGCTACGTACAGAATTAGACCCAACAAGTGCGATTGTGCAAGCGCAAGCTAAGTTGCAAGAAACCCAAGCTAAATTGGAGCAAACTGAACAAAAATTGGCTCAAACTGAATCAAAACAGACGGCTACAGACCAAGAAGTTAAGCATAACAAAGCTGAAACCGACCGCTATGGTAAAATCATCCATGCGGTCGTTTTAAATGCCGTAGCAGGCAAGACAATAGCTTATGGAACCAACTACAAGGAATTGGTTGAACTCATTCCACTTGCTGAAGTTGGCAAGCACTACATGGCACATGACTTGATTACCATTGAAGACCCAGCACACGTTGAAGTGGACGGAGAAGGCAAGCGTATCTTGGTTCAGTTGAATAAGGAATTTACCTACAACGGTGAACCTGTCAGCGACTTTGCCCGAAACGGTCGTCTTGAAATGGACGGAACAGGCGCAGCATGGAAGTACGAACCTAAAGGATAGAGGTGTTTTATGGACGTCTTACAACAAACAGAACATTTCTTCATGAACGTGCTACCAGTAGCTTCACCGATCATTATCGCTTGGCTCAGCTACAAATTGCCGAAGAAATCAAAGGAACTGACAGACCAAATCATTTCAGAGTTGAGTGAAGTCAAGAAACAAATCAAAGATGTCCAGACTACCGCTAAAGACAGCAACACAAAAATTGACGAAGTACAAGCAAAGCTAAAACTACATGACGATGCGCACCTTGTAACGATGAGGACGCACCTCGATCGTGACATTCGTAGAGCTATCCGTCGTGGTTTTACAACTAAAGATGAGTTCTATGTAGTCGAAAACATGCACAACAGCTACAAGGCTTTGGGTGGTAATGGCTACATTGACCACTTGTACAACAATTTTGAGGCGTTGCAAATCAGGGACGACATCTTAGTCGAAGATGAGAAAGGGGCGCAGAATGGTCTGTAATCTCAATACGACCAATCTTGCTCAAGTGGATGGCGGTTACCTCATCAAACAGGGTGATGTGGCTTCTACCTTTGGATTTGTCCTCTTAGACGAAGATTATCGAGCCGTCCCCTCTCTGGAAGGGGAGGTGGCGGTAGTTAGTCTGACCATGGGCAAGTACCAATGGAAGAAGAGCGTAACTGTCACAAACTCAGGCGTGAGTTTTAATCTGGACACTATCTTGCCAATCGGAAAATACCGCTTAGAGATTAGCGTTGGCGGATATATATTCCCGAGCGACAAAACGACGCATATCAAGATAGTGGCTTCAGATAAAGAATTGGTCACAGAAGAAGTCCATGCTTTAAAGGAGCTGGATATTGCAAAAGAAGTCGAAAAACAGCTTGCAGGTAGAACTGTAGGCGAGAGCTCAGTAGGTCAGGAATTGCCAGACCTACTCTTTTATTACAATTTAGGAAAGGTATAGAAAAAAATGGACACAACAAAATTAACAGCATTCGCACAAGCAGTTGGAGCAGATATCAAGGAAGTTAAACAAAGCGTCAGCACTAAAGTAGAGACTTCAGCAATGACGCAAGCTATCTCTCAGGCAGTCACTCAAGCTAAATCCGAGGTTAAGGCTGAAATCTTGGGTGAGGGAACGCCTGAAAATCTCGACACACTGAAAGAGATTGCTGAAAAAATCACGAGCATGGGGCAAGACGAAAACGGTGCTCTCCTTGGTAAAATCACAGAAGTTGGCGGACGTGTAGACCAGATTGCCAATGTTGATTTGGTCGCAATCTACAACGCAGCGAAAGCGTGATAGACATGAGCAATTTAGAGGAATTTGCTCAGGCAGTTGGGCGTGACGTCAAGGTGCTGAGCCAAAAGCCTGAACCAAGGCTGACACTGACAGGAATTACCCTTGGAATCGTTGGAGGCAATCATGTCACCTTACCGCTACCAGATAATGTAGGGCATGAAATGCGAGGTACTGGAATGCCGAATGGTGTAGTAGAAGCTCCTATAGGAGCGACTTACATCGACACGGCTAAAACTAACGGAGCTTTAAAATGGATTAAGACTACTGATGATGGAAATCAAGGTTGGAAAGTTGTTGAAGGTGACACTGGTTGGGTGTTAGGTTGGAAACAAGATAAGGGCGATAATACAAACAGGATGTATTTTAGACGTAAAAATGATGTTGTGCATGTTAAATTCGAACCTAAAATTAGTGATAGTGTTACGACTCCTGAAGTTAATTTAATATTAGATATTGGAGGTGTTAGTTGGGCGGATACCCTATCTATTCAAGGTTTCCAACCTGTTGATGATATACTTCAGACTATATTTAAAAAAACTATAGATATTTATAGTGAAGTATATGCAGCTGAAAATTCAGAAGATGTACAAGGAACGGGAGTTGTGATTCTTCACTTCTTGTATAATAGTGATAATTTAAAAACTGAATTGGAGTTACTGATTGCAACTAGTAGCTTAAGTGCAGCAGACAATCACGTCAACCCATTCTCTTATTTAACAGAAGATGAGTGGCCAGCAACATTACCATAAAAGAAAGGATAAACATATGATTAACTGGAAACTACGACTAGAAAATAAATACTTTTGGCTGACTGCAATCCCAGCTTTCTTGCTTGTCTTGCAAGCTGGTGCAGCAGTCTTTGGCTATCATCTTGATTTAGGTGATATCGGCAACAAGCTGATTTTACTTGTAAATGCAGTATTCGTGTTCTTGACTGCAATCGGTCTGGTCAATGACCCAACAACAAGCGGAATCACAGACAGCACACGAGCGTTAGAATACAAGAAACCAAGTGAGGAATAGGTATGGATATCGATACAAGCAGACTACGTACAGACTTGCCGATTGTTGGGTTTGAGCCTTTCCGTCAAGTACACGCTCACTCAACAGGCAACCGAAACTCAACCGCTCAGAACGAGGCGGACTACCACTATAGAAAGGACCCTGGACTTGGGTTCTTTTCTCATGTCGTTGGAAATGGCCGTGTTATGCAGGTAGGTCCTGTAAACAAGGGAATGTGGGATGTTGGGGGTGGTTGGAATGCTGAGACCTATGCAGCAGTTGAATTGATTGAAAGCCATTCAACTAAAGAAGAGTTCATGACAGACTATCGCCTTTATATCGAATTGCTACGAAATCTAGCAGATGAAGCAGGTTTGCCGAAAACTCTTGATACAGACGACTTGGCAGGTATCAAAACGCATGAATACTGTACCAATAACCAGCCGGATAACAGTAGCGACCACGTTGACCCGTATCCTTATCTTGCTAAATGGGGTGTTAGCCGTGAACAGTTTAAGCGAGATATTGAGAACGGACTAGGCTCTGAAACAGGCTGGCAGAAGAATGATACAGGCTATTGGTATGTACACTCAGATGGAAGCTATCCAAAAGACAAATTTGAGAAGGTTAACGGCACTTGGTATTACTTCGACGGCTCAGGCTACATGCTTGCAGACCGCTGGAAGAAGCACACAGACGGAAATTGGTACTGGTTTGACCAATCTGGCGAAATGGCTACAGGCTGGAAGAAAATCGCTGAGAAGTGGTATTATTTCGACGTAGAGGGCGCTATGAAGACGGGCTGGGTCAAGTACAAGGACACCTGGTATTATCTTGACGGTAAAGAAGGTGCCATGGTATCAAATGCCTTTATTCAGTCAGCCGATAAGAAAGGCTGGTACTACCTCAAGGCAGACGGAACAATGGCGGATAAACCAGAGTTCACAGTAGAGCCAGAAGGCTTGATTACGACTAAATAATCTTAAAAATAAATAGAAAGGAAATTTTCTAAATTGTTCTCTCACCGCAGGCTCAGGCTTGCGGTTTTTTTGTTTGAAAGTACTTTCTAAAATAAAAAAAGTTTAAATTTCTTTGTCAAAACACTTGACTACCGCATTATAATGCGGTATAATAAATAATGTAAGGAGGTGATACAAATGGACAACATAGACGAGTGGCTAGCAAGAGTCACAGTTGCAATAGGGATTGCAGTAGCAATCTCAAAAGAGAGTCGCTCTTGGTACAAGGTACTAAAAGAGCAAAATAAAAAAGCGAAAATCGCTCCCAAGTTTACCAGACGCAGGAAGAGATAATCGCTAAAGGGTAAGAGAGCGAAAGCTCTCCTTGCCTTTCATTGTATAAGAAAGTTAGAGAAAAATCAAGATGAAAATTATTTTATTTGTAGCAATTTTGGCGATCGCTATTGCTTGGTATTCAGGAGATAATAAAAAATGAGTAAAGCAGATTTTAACAAAATTCAAAAATTACTAAAGACGGTAACAGCTTATAGAATTTCTAAAGCTACTGGAATTAGTGACACTACAATCAGTAGATGGGTCACAGGCAAAACTCCAATCGAAAAAATGAGTTTAGAAAATGCTATCAAATTAACAAATTATGCAGAGGAGCTAGAAATGGAAAACGCAAAACAACTACTTGAAGAAATTAAAAATAATGATGTAGCATATGCTATTGTAAACGAAGCTGGAGCAGTTTATTGCAACTGTGAAACAAGTAATATCATGGATATTTACGGTCACGATGGAGAAGATGGTCATTTCTACGGCGTTTACGGTGACGCAGTTGGTGGGCAGCTTGACAGTCGTAATGTCTCTGATGATGTTATTTTGAAAGCTATTCAACTAATGCTAGGCTTGGGTGAACCTGTAAAACGCTCAGAATTATCTACAGGTTCTGATTTCAAACCAACTTATTTAAACGGGTATTTTGAGGTAGTTGAATTGATGAAACAGTCAGGTCTTCTTCAAGAGCAAGAAGAAAATGAGAAAGTCAAGGAATGGATTGAGTCTCACAAAGACGTTGTAGGTTCAACAGTTAAACATCCATCATTTGGTACTGGTAAAGTAACAGAAATCAAAGACAACACAATCACTATTGATTTTGAAGATAAAGGGAAAAAATCTCTAGCACTTGAGGCAGTTGTAGAAAGTAATCTTTTAGAATTTTAATCAGCTTTGGGTATAAGCAGGGACCGTGACAAACATCACGGTTTTCTATTTTGCAAAAACACGTATTTTGAACGATTAGAAACAGAAATTACAATCCTATTGTTCAAAAAAGCGTTTTCTTGAAGAATAGGAAGGGGAATCGTAGTGTATTATTGTCAAAAACGGTGTTTTGTCAATAATAAAAACAGGGGGCAAAAAAGGGGCATAAGGTGTAAACTTTTGTATTTTTACGGTAAAAAATATATGTAAGTTGTAATGCATAAAGTCTTATTTGATAAGTTTTTTATCTTATCTATTCCTATTTATATAGTAGAATTCAGTTACTCTTAAATAAGAGGCATATACCAATTAGAATTCGGAATACTATAGTATCAGCCTTTTAGAATCGTGAACACATTTTAGAAACTGATAAATAAATTTAGTTTCCTACCAAAAACCCTACCAAAAATTAATTTGGCAGGGTTTTTCTTTTTAATAAAATTATTTTGGAGAACAGTTGTATATTGTTCTCCTTTTTTTATTTTCTGGAGGGAAAATGACAAAAGAATTACAATCATAACGCTATATTGTCATTTCATTTTTAGTACGTGAAAATGTATTAGCAGCATAAAATAAAGAAACTAGGAACATTTTTTCTATTTTTTTAGAAATAAAATGTTGTATAGAAATTCCGAAAGAAATAATAAAATAAAAATATAAATTAATAAAATAGGTATATATGAACGTATTGACGTCGACAAATGTTCTTGCAAGACATAAAATACAAATAAAAAGAATAAAAAATTGTTATATTTTTATATTTGTTGTTCTGTTATGAAATGAAAGAAATTGGAAACTAGTTTCTAAATCATGAAAAATATTGAAAAAAAAAAAAAAATAAGTGTTAAAATAAAGACTGTAAACGTTTACTTTAACAAAGGAGCTCATATGTTACTACAAAAAGAACTAATTCCAATGATAGAAGCTAACTTACCAAATATGGCATATGCTGAAAAAGATATTGCTATATTCTTCTTAAAACAGAAACCTCTGAATGATTATTCATCCGAGGCATTGTGCGAATACCTTAATGTATCTAAAGCAACATTGACTCGATTTGCGAAAAAATGTGGTTTTAAAGGTTTTAGACAATTCATTTTCAAATACCAAGAGATGATTCGTGAGAAAGAAAAGTTAGCGTTATATACAGAGGCTACAGAAAAAGTTTTATCCGACTATGAAGAAATGTTGAGAAAAACTTACACGGTTCTTGATGAAGTTCAACTTGAGCGTATTGCTGAGATGATAGAAACTGCTGAGCGTGTATATCTCTACGGTAAAGGAAGTTCTGTTTTAGCTTTACAAGAAATGAAGATGAGATTTATGCGTCTCGGAGTGATTGGTGAAGTATTATCAGACGAGGATATGATTTTGTGGAATAGCTTATTACTTAATGAAAATTGCCTTGTCATTGGAGCATCCGTTTCAGGTCAAACTGATATTGTACTAGAAGGTCTTCAAAAAGCTGCGGATAAAGGCGCTAAAACAGTTTTAATGACTACAAGAAAATTTGACGAAGAAGATTGTTTCTTTGATGAACTATTGTTATTAGCTTCGACCAATCATCTCTCGTATGGCAATCGCATATCACCTCAGTTTCCAATACTTTTAATTACTGACTGCTTATTCTCTCATTATCTGGAAAGTCCAGAGAGACAATATTATTACAATCAAACTATTATCCATAAGGAGGAATAATAAAATGAGCCAAATTTGGACTAAAGAAAAATTTATAAGTCAAGTCCATGGTGGAGTCATTGTTTCTTGTCAAGCTTTACCCGGTGAACCCCTTTATAATGATGAATTTAGCTTGATGCCTTTTATGGCTAAAGCAGCTTTAGAGGCAGGAGCAGTGGGCATTCGCGCAAATTCTGTGCGTGATATTAAAGCAATTCAGAAAGTAGTAGATTTACCAATAATTGGAATTATCAAAAGAGATTATCCACCTCAAGAACCATATATTACTGCTACGATTAAAGAAGTAGATGAACTTGTAGAATGCGGAACAACAGTCATTGCATTTGATGCGACTTTAAGACCAAGATATGATGGCTTAGTTGTCAGTGAATTTATCAAAAAAATAAAAGAAAAATATCCTAATCAATTGCTTATGGCGGATGTAAGTAATTTTGATGAAGGTCTCTATGCATTTAAATCAGGCGTTGATTTTGTTGGTACAACATTATCAGGGTACACAAGTACAAGTGTACAATCAGATGAGCCTGATTTTGAACTAATGAAAAAATTGGCTGATTTTAATATTCCGGTAATTGCCGAAGGAAAAATTCATTATCCAGAACAATTAAAAAAAGCTTATAGTTTAGGTGTTACCAGTGTTGTCATTGGTGGAGCGATTACACGTCCAAAAGAAATTGCTCAGCGATTTATTAATGTCATCAAATAAAAAACAATATAAAGGAGAAATCTGATGAAAGATTTAACTAAATACAAAGGTGTTATTCCTGCATTTTATGCTTGCTATGATGAAAATGGTGAAATTAGCCAAGAACGTGTAAAATCTCTGGTGCAATATTTCATTGACAAAGGTGTAAAAGGTATCTATGTGAATGGTTCTTCAGGTGAATGTATTTACCAAAGTGTAGAAGATCGTAAACAAATTATTGAAGCTGTTATGGAAGTTGCTAAAGGTAAATTAACAGTTATCAACCATGTTGCATGTAATAACACGAAAGATAGTATTGAATTGGCAAAACATTCAGAAAGTGTTGGAGTCGATGCTATTGCTGCTATCCCACCTATTTACTTCAAATTGCCAGAATATTCAATCGCAGCATATTGGAATGCAATGAGTGAAGCTGCGCCAAATACAGATTTTATCATTTATAATATTCCACAATTGGCAGGGGTTGCGTTGACTGGTAGTTTGTATGCAACAATGCGTCAAAATCCTCGTGTGATTGGAGTTAAAAATTCTTCTATGCCTGTACAAGATATTCAAATGTTTGTAGCAGCAGGTGGAGAAGATTACATTGTATTCAATGGTCCAGATGAACAATATCTTGGTGGTCGCTTGATGGGAGCAGAAGCTGGTATTGGTGGTACTTATGGCGTTATGCCAGATTTGTTCTTGAAATTGGAAAGTTTGATTCAAGAACGAGATTTAGATACTGCTAAAAAACTTCAATATGCTATCAATGAAGTTATCTATAAGATGGTATCAGGTAAGGCAAATATGTATGCTGTAGCAAAAGAGGTTTTGCGTCTAAATGAAAAACTTGATTTAGGTTCTGTTCGTCAACCCTTAGAAGCATTGGCAGAAGGTGACTTGGAAGTTGCAAAACAAGCAGCAGAACTTATTCAACAAGCACGAAAAGAATTTTTATAATAAATAAAATCAATATGGAGATATGTTATGGGCACAACAGGATTTACAATAATTGACTTAATTATCTTGATTGTTTATTTACTTGCGGTGTTGGTTGCAGGTATCTATTTCTCTAAAAAAGAAATGAAAGGAAAAGAGTTCTTTAAAGGAGATGGTTCGGTTCCTTGGTATGTTACTTCGGTATCCATTTTTGCCACAATGCTCAGTCCGATTTCTTTCTTGGGACTCGCTGGTAACTCTTATGCAGGTAGCTGGATTTTATGGTTTGCTCAATTAGGGATGGTTGTAGCTATTCCACTGACAATTCGTTTTATCTTACCTATCTTTGCACGGATAGACATCGATACGGCATATGATTACTTGGATAAACGTTTTAATTCTAAAGCACTTCGTATTATTTCAGCACTCTTGTTTATTATTTATCAATTGGGACGTATGTCTATCATTATGTACCTCCCATCAGCTGGTTTATCAGTATTGACAGGAATTGACATCAATATTTTGATTATTTTGATGGGTGCAATTGCAATTGTTTATTCTTATACTGGTGGTCTAAAATCCGTATTATGGACAGACTTTATTCAAGGTGTGGTTCTGATTAGTGGTGTCGTTGTAGCTTTATTTGTACTGATGGCTAATATTAAAGGTGGCTTTGGTGCAGTAGCAGAAACATTAGCAAACGGGAAATTCCTTGCTGCAAATGAAAAACTTTTCGATCCTAACTTGCTTTCAAACTCCATCTTCTTAATTGTGATGGGTTCAGGCTTTACAATCTTGTCTTCCTATGCTTCATCTCAAGATTTGGTTCAACGTTTTACTACAACACAAAATATTAAGAAACTTAATAAAATGTTGTTCACAAATGGTGTCTTGTCACTTGCAACTGCAACAGTCTTTTACTTGATCGGTACAGGCTTGTACGTATTCTATCAAGTACAAAATGCAGGTAGTGCAGCTAGCAATATCCCTCAAGACCAAATCTTTATGTACTTTATTGCATACCAGTTACCAGTAGGTGTCACAGGTTTGATCTTGGCAGCGATTTATGCAGCAGCTCAATCAACTATTTCAACAGGTTTGAACTCTGTTGCAACTTCATGGACATTGGATATTCAAGATGTCATTTCTAAAAATATGTCAGACGATCGTCGTACGAAAATTGCACAATTCGTATCTCTAGCAGTAGGTTTATTCTCAATTGTTGTTTCCATTATCATGGCTCATTCAGATATTAAATCTGCATACGAATGGTTCAATAGTTTCATGGGACTTGTACTTGGTCTACTTGGTGGTGTATTCATTCTTGGTTTTGTTTCTAAAAAAGCAAATAAACAAGGTGCTTATGCAGCGCTGATTGTATCAACCATCGTTATGGTATTTATTAAATACTTCCTTCCTCCAACAGCTGTTAGCTACTGGGCATATTCATTGATTTCAATTTCTGTATCAGTAGTTTCAGGTTATATTGTATCTGTTCTTACTGAAAATAAAGTATCTGCACCTAAATATACAACGATTCATGATATTTCAGAAATTAAAGCGGATTCAAGTTGGGAAGTTCGTCACTAGTCACTAATAGAAAAGAGAAAATAATATGATTATTTCTGAACAATCTGATTTTAGACGATATGCTTCTGTCAATAAACATTTTTCAAAAGTCTGTGATTTTTTAGAAAATACAAATTTGACAGATTTAGTTGATGGAAAAATTGATATTGACGGGGAAAATGTTTTTGCAAATTGTATGACTTATCTAGCTGATGGAGTTCCAGGAGATATTTTTGAAACTCATAAGAAATATTTAGATATTCATATTGTTGTTGAAAATACAGAAAAAATGGCAGTAACTTCCCCAGTTCGTGCTCAGTCACGTGTACCTTTTAGTAAAGAGAAGGATATTGCTTTTTACGATAGCAAAGACTATCAAATTGTTGAATTGCATCCAGGGAATATGTTGGTGACTTTTGAAGAAGATCTTCACCAACCAAAGATTCATTGCAATGATGAAACTGTTAAAAAACTTGTTATCAAAGTTTTAAACGAGGAAAAATAAAATGAAAAACATATTAAACAATATGTAACCTTATCATGAAATTGGATTGATGTTTGAAAAATTTGATTCATGGTCTCGTAATGAACTTCATATGAAAAATGTTGTACCATATATAACATTTAAGATTGAAGATTTGAAAAAGAATTAAAGCTGAAATTTAAAAATATATAGAAAGAGGATAAAAATTATGGTAAATTACGGTATTGTTGGAGCTGGTTATTTTGGAGCTGATTTGGCTCGCTCAATGAACAAAATTGAAGATGCAAAAGTGGTTGCGGTATTTGACCCAAATCATGGAGAAGAAGTTGCTCAAGAGTTGGGATCAGATGTTTGTGCAAGTTTAGATGAACTTGTAGCACGTGAAGATATTGATTGTGTGATCGTAGCTTCACCTAGCTACCTTCACCGTGAACCTGTTGTGAAAGCTGCTCAACATGGCAAACACGTATTTTGTGAAAAGCCAATTGCATTGTCTTATGAAGATTGTAAAGCCATGGTTGACGCATGTAAAGAAAATAATGTTATCTTTATGGCTGGTCACATCATGAACTTCTTTAATGGTGTACACCATGCTAAAGAATTGATTACTCAAGGTAAAATCGGTAAAGTTCTTTATTGCCATGCCGCTCGTACAGGTTGGGAAGAACAACAACCAACTGTATCATGGAAGAAACTTCGTTCTCAATCTGGAGGACATTTGTACCACCATATTCATGAATTAGATTGCATTCAGTTCATCATGGGAGGACTTCCTGAAAAAGCGACAATGGTAGGAGGCAATGTATATCATAAAGGTGAAAACTTTGGTGATGAAGATGATATGCTCATTGTAAACCTAGAATACTCTGATGATCGTTATGCTGTTTTGGAATATGGTAATGCTTTCCGTTGGGGTGAACACTACGTCTTGATTCAAGGAACTGAAGGAGCTATCAAACTTGACTTGTTCAATACTGGAGGTACTCTTCGTGTTAAAGGTGAAGGAGAATCACACTTCTTAGTACATGAAACTCAAGAGGAAGATGATGACCGTACAGCTATCTATACCGGTCGTGGTATGGATGGAGCAATTGCGTACGGTAAACCAGGAGTACGTTGCCCATTATGGTTACAAACATGTATTGATAAAGAAATGGAATATCTACATGACATCATTAAAGGTGGAGAAATTACAGAAGAATATGAAAAACTTCTCAATGGTGTAGCTGCTTTAGAATCAATCGCTACCGCTGATGCATGTACTTTATCAGTTAAAGAAGATCGAAAAGTAAGTCTTTCAGAAATCACAAATGCTTAACTATTGTAAAACAGAATAGTAAATTCTTGTCATTATATTAATTTCTAAAGTTCTGTGATACAACTCATTGAATAAAGAAATAGAGATGGGACTGGGATAATGCCCAGTCCCATTTTTTATCAAAAATGTGGGAGTGATGAAATGAAGATTATAGGGATCGATATTGGCGGAACAACAATTAAGGCAGATTTATACGATGATTTTGGAACGAGTTTAAATCAGTTCAAAGAGATAGAAACATTTATTGACTATGATTTGGGAACGAACCAGATATTAAATCAGGTCTGTGATTTAATTGGTGAGTATATTTTAAATTATTCAATTGATGGTGTTGGGATTTCCACTGCTGGAGTTGTTAATGCTAATACAGGAGAAATCATCTATGCAGGCTATACAATACAAGGGTATATCGGAGTAAACTTTACTTCCGAAATAGAAAAACGTTTTGGGTTGTCTACTTTTGTTGAAAATGATGTTAATTGTGCTGCATTAGGTGAATTGTGGAAGGGACAAGCCAAAGATAAGAAAAATGTAGTAATGGTTACTATTGGAACAGGTATAGGAGGCAGTATTATTGTCAATGGACAAATTGTTAACGGATTTAACTATACTGCTGGTGAAGTAGGCTATATTCCTGTAGATAATTCGGATTGGCAAAGCAAAGCCTCAACAACCGCATTGATTCATTTATATCAAAAGAAGAGCTTGAAAACTAATCAATCTGGACGTACTTTCTTTACTGATTTAAGTTCTGGAGATAAAGTCGCTAAAGAAACTTTTGAAATTTTTGTAGAAAATCTAACAAAAGGTTTATTAACTATTTCTTATCTACTTAATCCAGAAATTCTCATATTAGGAGGTGGGATTCTGGCTCAAAAGGATATTTTGTTACCTGAAATTCAAAGTTCTTTAGCAAAAAATGCAATGGATAATAGGTTTTTGCCTAAAAATATTGTGGCAGCTACATTAGGAAATGAAGCTGGTCGTATAGGAGCTGTAAAAAATTTCTTAGATAGAATTTCTAATAAATAGTGTGAAAGATAAGGAGGTGTCACAATGACTAACTCTGTATTTTCGACAATGCAAGATATTGAGAATGTTGCAACCGATATTATAAAATCATATGATAATGAGATTTATACGTATAAAGTTGTCTCCCAAGAAGAATTGGAAAAACTAGAAAAAAGTTATGATGAAAAAAGTCACGAAGAATTAATTTCAATAGAAAGCAATTTAGAAATGAATCAACAGAACCTCATTAATGAGGTTAATAAAACAATCAAGGAAAATGATGCAAAGATTCAGTATATTTCATCAAGTAGGAGAGGAGAATTTGTAGAAAAAATTATTGGTAGGGTGGTAGAAAAATATGGCTATTAGTCAGATGAAAAGAATTTCTCTACTATTTTCTAAGAGTAGTCTTGATGATGTTTTAAAAACTATTCAAGAACTAGAGTCAGTGCAGTTCCGTGATTTAAAGGTTCAGGATAACTGGTCAGAAGCTCTAGAAAAAGATGAGGTTGTATTTCCAACTATTCAAATTTCTCATACTTCTAATTCCAATCATGGGGTTATTGAAGGAAATGATGCCTTGACTTATTTGATGAATAAACAACAACATTTGGAAGCAACTGTAGAGAAATTACAAGAATACCTACCGAAAGAAAACACGTTTAAGTTATTACAGCAACCTCCGATAACAACCTCTTATGAAGAATTAGAAAAATTTGGTAAAGCTAATGTTGCTGAAGGTGTTCTTAAAAAAGTGAATGATCAAATAAACAGAGTTCATGAATTAGAAAGAAACATTCAAAGTAATAATGAGGAAATAGAGAGATTAATAAAGTGGGAAAAATTAGAAATTGTTCCTGCGCATTTAGAACAATTTTCTTTCTGTAGAGGAAAAGTCGGAACAATTCCAAGGACTGTAGATAATCGCTTATACAATAATTTTTTAGAAAACAATATTGAAGTTCAAGAAATATTTTCTAATGATAGAGAGTACGGTGTTGTTGTTTTCTATCAGTCCAGTTGCTCTATTGATTTTGATGAATACTTATTTGAACCATTTGATTATTCTAGAAAGGAATTACCGAAGCAGCGAGTAGTAGATTTGGATCAAGAAAACATGCAGTTAATAACTGAAAAAGAGAATATTATCGCATCGTTGCAAGATTCAAAGAAAAATTTGATAGATTTACAATGGCAAATTGACTATATTTTATCTATCTATGCTCGTCAAATCTCTAAGAATAACCTTTTGAGCACTCCGCATCTAGTTGCATTAGAAGGATGGATAGAAGAAACTCGTATTTTATATTTTATAAAAGTTATGGATGAGCGTTTTGGACATTCTATTTATATTTATGAATCGGAAACATTGTCGGATAATCAAGATGAAATACCTATCAAATTAACGAATCACTCTTTAATTGAACCATTTGAATTATTGACAGAAATGTATGCTCTGCCCAAATATTATGAGAAAGATCCTACACCTGTATTAGCACCATTTTACTTTACATTTTTTGGAATGATGGTTGCTGATTTAGGCTATGGCTTACTATTGTTTTTAGGAACAATGTTAGCATTAAAAATTTTTCATCTACCTTCAGTAACTAAGAGATTTTTAAAATTCTTTAATATATTAGGGGTAGCCGTTGCAATTTGGGGTGGAATCTATGGCTCATTTTTTGGATATGAGTTGCCATTTCATCTGATATCTACAACCTCAGATGTCATGACTATATTAGTAGTGTCAGTTGTGTTTGGATTTATTACAGTATTTGTAGGTTTGTTAGCTTCAGGACTACAAAAAGTAAGAATGAAGAAATATGCAGAAGCATATAATTCAGGATTTGCGTGGTGTGTTATTCTGCTTGGCTTGTTATTTATTGCTGTCGGAATGTTGATGCCTGATATTAGACCGTTATTTGTATTAGGGAAATGGGTATCTATTTTTAATGCTGTGGGGATTTTGATTGTTTCTATTATTCAAGCCAAAAGCTTGTCAGGTATTGGATCAGGATTGTTTAATCTATATAACATTTCATCTTATATAGGTGATTTAGTTAGTTTCACTCGATTGATGGCATTAGGATTATCTGGAGCAAGTATAGCATCAGCTTTCAATTTAATTGTTGGTTTGTTTCCGGGGACATTGGCTAAACTGACAATTGGATTAGTATTATTCATTCTTTTACATGCGATCAATATTTTTCTATCGTTACTATCAGGATATGTTCATGGAGCACGTCTGATATTTGTTGAATTTTTTGGTAAGTTTTATGAGGGTGGAGGAAAACCATTTCAACCTTTGAAGGCTTCTGAGAAATATATTAAGGTTATTACAAAGAATTAATGGAGGATATATATAATGGAACATTTAGCAACTTATTTTTCAACCTATGGAGGAGCTTTCTTCGCTGCATTGGGAATTGTATTGGCGGTTGGATTAAGCGGTATGGGGTCTGCTTATGGAGTTGGTAAGGCTGGGCAATCTGCCGCAGCTTTACTGAAAGAACAGCCAGAAAAATTTGCCTCAGCTTTGATATTGCAACTACTGCCCGGAACACAAGGATTATATGGTTTTGTTATTGGAATTTTGATTTGGTTGCAATTAACTCCAGAACTTCCTTTGGAAAAAGGCGTTGCTTATTTCTTTGTAGCTCTTCCAATTGCTATTGTAGGATACTTTTCGGCTAAGCATCAAGGAAATGTAGCAGTAGCGGGAATGCAAATCTTGGCTAAAAGACCAAAAGAATTCATGAAGGGAGCAATTTTGGCTGCCATGGTAGAAACATATGCAATTCTTGCCTTTGTCGTATCATTCATTTTGACCCTTCGTGTATAAGAAATTAATTTGCTATTCAAAGGAGGTGTCTAAATGAGCAATTTAGAAAACTTACGAGAGTCTGTTATTGAACAAGCTCATGAAAAAGGGCGTATGAAATTATTGGATTCCAAAAAGAAGATTGATGATGAATTTGAAATGCAAAAGTCGGTTATTGTAAAGAAAAAAGAAGCTGAACATGAACGAAAGTTAAAAGAATTACAACAGAAATATCAAATAATTTTTCAACAATTAAAAAATAAGGAACGCCAATCAACGTTAGTATCAAAACAGAAAATATTAAAAGAACTTTTTCAATCTGCTTTAATAGAAATGGAATCTTGGAGTGCAGATAAAGAAATGGAGTTCATCTATCGAATTCTGGAACGATATTCACAACAAGAGGTCATAGTAACTTTTGGGGAGCGGACTTTAGCTAAATTTAATTTGGAACAATTAGAGAAATTGAAATTCTCTTTTCCAAATCATTTATTTAGTGAACAGCTTATCTCAAATGAATCAGGCTTACTTATTTCAATAGGTAAAATAGATGATAACTATTTGTATAAAACATTAATTGGATCGATTTCTAAGGAAGAAAGTTCAAGTATCGCAAATCAAATTTTTATCAATTAAGGATGAAATTGGTTAATCCTTCTTAGAAATTTGGAGTATTCCAATAAAATTAGAAAGGTATTTTATGGATACTAATCTTTTTTCAAAAATAAATACGACGATTTCGGTAAAAGAAAACGATTTTATTACAGAAGAAAAATTTCAAAAAATTATACAATCCAAAGATACGGAGACATTGGCATTTATCTTAGAATCAACTCCCTATCATTTATCGATTGACGTTTTAGAAAATCCTAGTCAGACAGAGATTTCGCTAATGACAAAATTAGTCAATGATTATAGATGGGCCTATGCTGAAAGTCCGTCTGATAAAATTGTGACTTTATTTGCTTTACGATATGTTTATCATAATATCAAAGTTTTATTAAAATCTAAGGCGGCAATTAAGAAAGATTTTTCTAAATTATTAATTCCAATAGGGATTTTTGATATAGAAAGTTTAAAACATTTAGTTTCTTCCTTACATTCAGATACACTTCCTGATTTTATGGTTCATGAAGTAGAATCAATTTGGAATGAGTATGAAAATTTTAATAATATTCGTGTACTTGATGTCGGAGCTGATCTAGCATATTTTAAACATCTGAAACTTTTATCTAATGAGTTAGGTGAGGTGCTGTCTCAGGTTATTGTTGCAATGATTGACTTTTATAATATTATTACTGTAAAACGTGGTTTATCTCAAAATAAGAGTCATGGGGATATTTTACAATTACTTTCAGATGAAGGAAGTATTTCTGCTAAAGAATTTATATACATTGTAGAAAATCAAGAAATATTTGTGTGGTTCAATAAAATAAATCCAAGCTTAGATTCAATCTTTTCAACTTACGAATTGAAGATGCAGGACGCAACAATTTCATCTTCTGAGTTAGAATTTTTATGTGATTTACTATTGTATAAAATTTTAGATCAAGGAAGGTATAATGTAGATGGGCCGTTAGTTCTTGCTAGATATTTATTGGGATGTGAGTTTGAAGTAAAGAATCTTAGAATGATCATATCAGCTCTTCAAAATACAATTCCTTTTGAATCAATAAAAGAAAGGATACGCCCGCATTATGGAAGCTAATAAGTATAAAATTGGCATAATTGGTAGCCATGATATTATTTTACCCTTTAGCATGATTGGATTTGATATATTTCCTGCCTATAAAGAACAAGAAGCTATAAATACTCTAAGAAAATTAGCTCAATCTGATTATGGTGTCATTTATATCACTGAAGACATTGCTTCAATGATATTAGATACAATTCGCCATTATGATTCTCAAGTTGTGCCTGCTATTATTTTATTACCGACTCATAAACAAGGTTTAAATTTAGGATTAAAACGTATAGAGGATAATGTAGAGAAAGCAGTAGGACACAATATTTTATAATAATGTACAAAATTGTCTGTAATATTATTCTATAATTTTTGGACTTAGTAAGGAGAATAACTTTGACTCAAGGGAAGATTATAAAAGTATCGGGACCTCTAGTTATTGCATCAGGTATGCAGGAGGCTAATATTCAAGATATTTGCCGTGTAGGTAAGCTAGGGTTAATCGGTGAAATTATTGAAATGAGAAGAGATCAGGCATCTATCCAAGTCTATGAAGAAACATCTGGTCTTGGTCCGGGAGAACCTGTTGTTACAACTGGAGAACCTCTCTCGGTTGAATTAGGGCCAGGATTGATTTCTCAAATGTTTGATGGCATACAACGCCCATTAGATCGATTTAAATTGGCTACTCATAATGATTTTCTAGTTCGTGGGGTAGAAGTTCCAAGTTTGGATAGAGATATTAAGTGGCATTTTGATTCCACTATAGCAATTGGTCAAAAAGTGAGTACGGGTGATATTCTTGGAACTGTCAAGGAAACCGAGGTAGTTAATCATAAAATTATGGTTCCTTATGGAGTATCTGGAGAACTCGTTTCTATTGCATCTGGCGATTTTACAATTGATGAAGTTGTATATGAAATAAAAAAATTGGATGGTAGTTTCTATAAAGGAACGCTTATGCAAAAATGGCCTGTCCGCAAGGCGCGTCCTGTTTCTAAACGTTTAATTCCAGAAGAACCATTAATCACAGGTCAACGAGTTATTGATACATTCTTTCCAGTAACCAAAGGGGGAGCTGCAGCAGTTCCTGGACCGTTTGGAGCAGGAAAGACAGTTGTACAACACCAAGTAGCTAAATTTGCCAATGTTGATATTGTTATTTATGTCGGTTGTGGAGAACGTGGAAATGAAATGACGGATGTACTGAATGAGTTTCCTGAGTTGATTGACCCTAATACCGGACAATCAATTATGCAACGGACAGTTCTGATTGCTAATACTTCAAATATGCCTGTTGCTGCTCGTGAGGCTTCAATTTATACAGGAATTACCATAGCTGAGTATTTTCGTGATATGGGTTACTCTGTCGCCATTATGGCTGATTCAACTTCACGTTGGGCAGAAGCGCTACGTGAAATGTCAGGACGTCTAGAAGAAATGCCTGGTGATGAGGGTTATCCTGCTTATCTGGGAAGTCGTATCGCTGAATATTATGAAAGAGCAGGACGTTCTCAGGTTCTAGGGCTTCCAGAACGTGAAGGAACGATTACTGCTATTGGAGCTGTATCGCCACCTGGTGGAGATATTTCAGAACCAGTTACTCAAAACACTTTACGGATTGTGAAAGTTTTTTGGGGGCTTGATGCTCCGTTGGCACAGCGACGTCATTTTCCTGCAATTAACTGGCTTACATCTTATTCACTATATAAAGACAGTGTGGGCACTTATATAGATGGTAAAGAGAAGACAGATTGGAATAGTAAAATAACTCGTGCGATGAACTACTTACAACGGGAATCTAGTTTAGAGGAAATTGTTCGTCTTGTTGGAATTGATTCTCTGTCTGATAATGAACGACTAACGATGGAAATTGCTAAACAAATTCGAGAAGATTATTTGCAACAGAACGCTTTTGATTCGGTAGATACTTTCACTTCGTTTGCAAAACAAGAAGCAATGCTAAGTAATATCCTAACTTTTGCTGATCAGGCAAATCATGCTTTAGAGTTGGGTTCTTACTTTACAGAGATTATGGAAGGTACCGTGGCAGTTCGAGACCGTATGGCGAGAAGTAAATATGTTTCAGAAGATAGATTAGATGAAATCAAAATTATATCAAATGAGATTACACATCAAATTCATTTGATATTAGAAACAGGAGGTCTATAAATGAGTGTTATAAAAGAATACAGAACTGCTAGTGAAGTTGTTGGGCCTCTTATGATTGTTGAACAAGTAAATAATGTGTCTTACAATGAGTTAGTTGAAATTCAACTTCATAATGGAGAAATTCGTCGTGGACAAGTTTTAGAGATCCACGAAGATAAAGCAATGGTTCAGCTTTTTGAAGGATCTAGTGGAATAAATTTAGAAAAGTCTAAAATTCGTTTTGCTGGTCATGCATTAGAATTGGCTGTATCTGAGGATATGGTTGGTCGTATTTTTAATGGGATGGGAAAACCAATTGATGGTGGACCAGATTTAATTCCAGAGAAATATTTAGATATTGATGGTCAAGCTATTAATCCTGTATCTAGAGATTATCCAGATGAATTTATTCAGACAGGGATCTCCTCTATTGATCATTTGAATACTCTTGTACGTGGTCAAAAATTACCAGTATTTTCAGGTTCGGGCTTACCTCATAATGAATTAGCTGCTCAGATAGCAAGACAAGCGACTGTTTTAAATTCTGATGAAAATTTTGCGGTTGTATTTGCAGCAATGGGTATTACTTTTGAAGAAGCTGAGTTTTTTATGGAAGAACTCAGAAAAACAGGAGCAATCGATCGTTCGGTTTTATTTATGAACTTGGCAAATGATCCTGCAATTGAGCGTATTGCAACTCCCCGCATTGCTTTAACTGCGGCAGAGTATCTAGCTTTTGAAAAAGATATGCACGTTCTAGTTATCATGACGGATATGACTAACTATTGTGAAGCGTTACGTGAAGTCTCGGCAGCTCGCCGTGAAGTTCCAGGGAGACGAGGCTATCCGGGATATTTATATACAAATTTATCAACTCTATACGAAAGGGCTGGTCGCTTAGTTGGTAAAAAAGGTTCGGTGACACAGATTCCTATTTTAACAATGCCAGAAGATGACATAACACATCCAATTCCTGATTTAACTGGATACATTACTGAAGGGCAAATTATTTTGTCGCATGAGTTGTATAATCAAGGTTATCGTCCACCAATCAATGTTTTACCTTCTCTCTCTCGATTAAAAGATAAGGGATCTGGAGAAGGTAAAACTCGTGGAGATCATGCTCCAACTATGAATCAACTGTTTGCTGCCTATGCCCAAGGGAAAAAGGTTGAAGAGTTAGCAGTAGTATTAGGAGAATCGGCTTTATCTGATGTAGATAAATTGTATGTGAGGTTTACAAAGCGTTTTGAAGAAGAGTACATAAACCAAGGATTTTATAAAAATCGAAATATAGAAGATACGTTGAATCTTGGGTGGGAATTACTATCAATTCTTCCTAGAACAGAGTTAAAACGTATCAAAGATGATTTGCTTGATAAATACTTACCTTTGGTAGAAGTTTAATCCAGAAATGGAGTGGTTATCTATGGTACGTTTGAATGTAAAACCAACTCGTATGGAATTGAATAACTTAAAGGAACGTTTGAAAACAGCTGAACGTGGACATAAGTTATTAAAGGATAAAAGAGATGAATTGATGAGGCGATTTATTTCTTTGATTCGTGAGAATAATCAACTTCGGAAAGAAGTAGAAAGTTATCTAATTGATAATCTAAAATCCTTTGCAGTTGCTAAATCATTAAAGAATTCTCAAATGGTGGAGGAATTATTTTCAATTCCATCGAAAGAAATTGAATTATTTGTTGAGAAAGAAAATATCATGAGTGTAACAGTTCCTAGAATGCATATGAATATTACTTCTCAAAATGAGAACAGTGAATACAGCTATTTATCTTCTAATAGTGAAATGGATGATGTATTTGCTACAATGAATAGTTTAATTGATAAATTACTAAGACTGGCAGAAGTTGAAAAAACGTGTCAGTTAATGGCTGATGAAATAGAAAAAACACGTAGACGTGTAAATGGTTTAGAATACTCGATTATTCCAAACTTGTCGGAAACTATTCATTATATAGAATTGAAACTAGAGGAGGCAGAAAGAGCCAATTTAGTTCGTATTATGAAAGTGAAGTAGATCCTTTATTTAGATTATTAATTAGATGAACAAATATCAGCTTGGAAAAGGCTTTAAGCCTTTCTAAGCTTTTTTTATTGACAGTATCAGGATATCTTTTTCAAAATTTTGGTTTGTTAGATAATGAAAATGTTTCTACTAATCTAGATTTAGGATTAGTAAATCGTAAATAATAGAGCGACTACATTAGTAGCTTAAAAACATGATTAAACCGCTATTCTTAGGAGTAGCGGTTTTTCTTTTTGTTCAAGAAGGGGCAAAAAGGGGCATCATCTTTATGTAATAAGTAAATATACCAACTGTTTAACTCAACATAAAAATCCCCAATCGTAGTGATTGAGGATTGAGCAAATAAATCTTAAACAATACCCTGTGCAATCATAGCGTTTGCTATATTTTCAAAGGCAGCAATGTTAGCTCCTGCAAGGTAGTCTTTATCAAGACCGTATGTTTCTGAAGTTGTTTTAGCTGTGTTGAAGATGTTTGTCATGATGTCTTTGAGACGGCCATCAACTTCTTCACGAGTCCATGAGAGGCGAAGACTGTTTTGGCTCATTTCAAGGGCGGAAACGGCTACACCACCAGCGTTGGCAGCTTTGGCAGGTCCGTAGAAGATACCATTTTCTTTGTAGACTTTGATGGCATCAAGGTCGCTTGGCATGTTGGCACCTTCAGATACACAGATCACGCCTTGAGCAACCAAACGTTTAGCTGCTTCACCGTTGATTTCGTTTTGAGTCGCACATGGAAGAGCGATATCATAGTTTCCAGCGTAAGTCCATACAGAACCTTCGTGGTAGCTTGCAGTTGCTTTTTCAGCGGCATACTCAGTCAAACGAGCACGACGTTTTTCTTTAACATCTACTAAAAGATCGAAGTCGATACCATTTTCATCGATGACATAACCATTTGAGTCAGAAACAGAGATAACAGTTGCACCAAGTTCAGTCGCTTTTTGAAGAGCGTATTGGGCTACGTTACCAGAACCTGAAATAACCACTTTCTTACCAGCAAAGCTGTTGCCGTTAGCTTT
>CAUPXP010000011.1:0-59684 GCA_963515455.1 Streptococcus mitis
GTCGAGCGGTCCTCGGTGTTCGTGTCTATGGGAGTGCGGCCATTAGTTTTGCCAAAATTTTGTCAGGGCGTTTGTTGACCTATGTCACCTATCTGCAGCCATGGGATTATGCGGCAGCTAGTATTTTAGGGGAAAGTCTGGGCTATCGGGTTGTGCCCCTATCTGGTGCGGCTCTTGATTTTCAAACCAGACAGCCGGTCATGATGCTACCTCTTGAGATGCAGGAGGAAATTCAGTCCTATATTTACGAAAGGAAAAGAACTTAAATGCAATTTCCAGAAGGATTTGTTGAAAAATATGAAGAGATACTAGGAGATGAGGCAAGAGATTTTCTTGCCTCTTTTGAGGAGGAAGCGGTTTCGGCTTTTCGGATCAATCCTTTAAAAGAAGCGCCAGTTTCCTTTCCTGCTCCTATTCCTCAAACCCCTTGGGGTCACTATGGTAAGGTTTCAGGGAAATCGCCTGAGCATGCTACTGGTTTAGTTTATTCGCAAGAACCCGCTGCTCAGATGGTGGCTCAGGTAGCCAAGCCCAGTCCTGGGATGAAGGTCTTGGATTTGGCCGCTGCTCCAGGTGGTAAATCAACTCAGCTAGCAGCCTATCTAGCAGGGGAGGGTCTTCTCGTTTCCAATGAAATTTCAAGCAAACGGGCTAAGATTTTAGTAGAAAACATGGAGAGATTTGGGGCGACAAATGTCGTGGTGACCAATGAATCTGCTGACCGTTTGGCTAAGGTTTTTAAAGGCTATTTTGACCTAATCGTTCTTGATGCCCCGTGCTCTGGTGAAGGAATGTTTCGTAAGCAACCAGATGCTATGGACTATTGGAGATTAGATTATCCGAGTCAATGCGCTAGCTTGCAAAGAGAAATTCTGGCAGATGCAGTAACCATGCTAGCTGAAGGTGGTCGCTTGGTTTATTCAACCTGTACCTGGGCTCCTGAGGAAAACGAAGAGATTGTCAATTGGCTACTGGAGGACTATGATTTTGACTTGTTGCCAGTAGAGCATATCAATGGAATGGTAGCTGGTATTGACCTGCCAGAAACGGCTCGGATGTATCCTCATCAGTTTAAGGGAGAAGGTCAGTTTGTAGCCCATTTGCAATTTAAAGGAGAAAATACAGCACCTAAATGTAAGGCAAGTAAGAGCAATCTCAGCCGTGAACAAGTTGCCTTGTGGCAGGAATTTGCCCAAAAACATTTGAAGGTCAATCTACCGGGTATCTTGCAGACTTTTGGAGACCAGCTTTATCTCTTGCCAGAACTCTTGCCAGATTTAGGAAAACTCAAGATTGCTCGGAATGGTCTGCATTTGGGTACTTTTAAGAAGAAACGCTTTGAACCCAGTTTCGCTCTTGGTCTAGCCTTGAAACCGAGTCAGGTCAAGCAGTCAGTTGAAATTGACCAAGAAGCGTTTGTAAAGTATGTGGCTGGAGAAACCGTTCAGCTGGCGGAAAGTATGCCAAATGGTTGGTACCAAGTTTTGGTTCAAGGCAATGGTTTGGGCTTTGCTAAGGTGACTGGAAATGTTTTGAAAAATTATTTTCCTAAAGGCCTCAGATTCAAGTGAAAATGCTAGTCAAAGTAACTTGTCTATGTTATAGTGGAAGTATGGATTTTTTTCAAATTGTTTTTCATTTTAAGTCAAAATTGGTAGAGAAGGCAACTAAGCAAATTTCTAGTTAAACCAAGCTAATACTCTTCGAAAATCAAATTCAACCCGCGTCAACGTCGCCTTGCCGTATATATGTGACTGACTTCGTCAGTCTTATCTACAACCTCAAAGCGGTGCTTTGAGCAGCCTGCGGCTAGTTTCCTAGTTTGCTCTTTGATTTTCATTGAGTATAAGAACTTTAGTTGGCTCCCAATTATCAAAAGAAAAACATAAATAAATAGTTGAAAAAATTCACAGCATTCACCATTATTTTCAAGGAGAAAAACAGTGAAAAAAAGGAAAAAACTCGCTCTATCCCTTGCGGCTCTTTTGCTGGCAGGTTCTTTGGCGGGATGTGCTAGCTGGATTGATCGTGGAGAATCCATGACAGCTGTTGGCTCAACGGCTCTTCAGCCCTTGGTCGAAGCAGCAGCAGATGAATTTGGCTCTATGCACGTTGGAAAAACAGTCAATGTCCAAGGTGGAGGATCTGGTACAGGTCTGTCTCAGGTTCAGTCTGGAGCAGTTGATGTAGGAAATTCAGACGTATTTGCCGAGGAAAAAGACGGTATCAACGCATCCGCTCTAGTAGACCACAAGGTTGCTGTAGCGGGCTTGGCAGTGATTGTGAACAAGGAAGTTGATGTTGAAAATCTGACAACTGAACAACTCCGTAGCATCTTTACAGGTCAAGTGACCAACTGGAAAGAAGTCGGTGGGAAAGACCTAGCCATTTCCATTATCAACCGCGCGGCAAGTTCTGGTTCACGTGCAACCTTTGATAGTGTTATCATGGATGGTCAGTCTGCTGTGCAGAGTCAAGAACAGGATTCAAATGGAATGGTCAAAAACATTGTTTCCCAGACACCAGGAGCCATTTCTTACCTAGCCTTTGCCTATGTGGATGACTCGGTGAAACGCATGAAGTTGAATGGCTATGAGCCGATTGCAGAAAATGTTACAACCAATAACTGGCCTTTATGGTCTTATGAGCACATGTACACCCTAGGTCAGCCAAACGAATTGGTGGCAGAGTTTCTCAACTTTGTCCTCTCAGATGAAGCGCAAAGCGGAATCGTTAAGGGAATGGGTTATATTTCTGTCAAGGAAATGAAGGTTGAAAAAGATGCTGTAGGAACGGTGACAGCGCTAGAAGGGAGTCACTAATGAATCAAGAAGAATTAGCTAAAAAATTACTTTCTCCCTCAAAGAACTCTCGTTTAGAGAAATTAGGAAAAGGCTTGACCTTTGCCTGCCTGTCTTTGATTGTCATCATTGTGGCCATGATTTTGATTTTCGTAGCCCAGAAAGGCTTGTCGACCTTCTTTGTCAATGGAGTTAATATCTTTGATTTCCTATTTGGCCAAACTTGGAATCCTTCAGGTAAACAATTTGGTGCCCTTCCTATGATTTTGGGTTCCTTTATTGTCACAATCCTATCAGCCCTTATCGCAACTCCTTTTGCCATTGGTGCGGCTGTCTTTATGACCGAAGTCTCACCAAAAGGTGCTAGAATCTTGCAACCAGCCATTGAATTGCTAGTCGGGATTCCTTCAGTCGTCTATGGATTTATTGGTTTGCAGGTCGTAGTTCCTTTTGTCCGTAGTATCTTTGGTGGAACTGGTTTTGGGATTTTGTCAGGGATTTTCGTTCTTTTTGTCATGATTTTACCGACGGTAACCTTTATGACAACCGATAGCTTGCGTGCGGTGCCTCGTCACTACCGCGAAGCTAGTTTGGCTATGGGAGCTACTCGTTGGCAAACCATCTGGCGCGTGACCTTGAAGGCAGCGCGTTCAGGGATTTTCACAGCAGTGGTCTTTGGGATGGCGCGTGCCTTTGGTGAGGCCTTGGCCATTCAGATGGTGGTCGGAAACTCAGCCGTTGTTCCAACTTCACTAACAACACCTGCTGCGACCTTGACCTCTGTTTTGACCATGGGTATTGGAAATACCGTCATGGGTACAGTTGATAATAACGTTCTCTGGTCACTGGCCTTAGTCTTGCTTTTGATGAGTTTGGCCTTCAACAGTGTGATTAAATTGATTACGAAAGAAAGAGGAAAGAAAAACTATGCACGCTAAGAAATTAGATAAAATTGCAACAGCTGTCCTCTACTCGATTGCAGGAATTATCGTTACCATCCTGGCATCCTTGATTCTTTATATCTTGGTTCGTGGTTTGCCCCACATCTCTTGGTCTTTCTTGACTGGCAAATCCTCTTCTTACCAAGCAGGTGGAGGGATTGGAATTCAGCTCTATAATTCCTTCTTCCTTCTGGTTATTACCTTGATTATTTCTGTGCCCTTGTCTATGGGGGCTGGGATTTTCCTAGCTGAATATGCCAAGAAAGGTCCTGTGACCAATTTTGTCAGAACCTGTATTGAAATATTGTCTTCACTGCCATCAGTGGTTGTGGGTCTCTTTGGTTACTTGATCTTTGTAGTTCAGTTTGAGTATGGATTTTCAATTATTTCAGGTGCCTTGGCCTTGACAGTCTTTAACTTGCCTCAGATGACTCGTAATGTCGAGGACAGTTTGAAACACGTTCACCATACGCAACGTGAGGCCGGCTTGGCCCTTGGAATTTCTCGTTGGGAGACAGTGGTCCATGTGGTCATTCCAGAAGCTCTTCCAGGTATTGTGACTGGGGTCGTCTTGGCCTCTGGTCGTATCTTTGGTGAGGCTGCGGCTCTTATCTATACAGCAGGACAATCCGCTCCAGCCCTTGACTGGTCTAACTGGAATATTCTCAGTGTAACTAGCCCAATCTCTATCTTCCGTCAAGCAGAAACCTTGGCTGTCCACATTTGGAAAGTCAATAGCGAAGGAACCATTCCTGATGGAACTATCGTATCAGCAGGTTCTGCAGCAGTTCTCTTGATCTTTATCTTGATCTTTAACTTTGGAGCCCGCAAACTCGGAAGCTACCTACATAAGAAATTAACCGCTGCCTAAAGGAGAAGCCATGTCAAAATATAATTGGGATGAAAAGCATATCATCACCTTTCCTGAAGAGAAAGTGGCCCTCTCTACCAAGGATTTACATGTTTACTACGGTAAAAATGAATCCATCAAGGGCATCGATATGCAATTTGAAAAGAATAAAATTACTGCCTTAATTGGCCCTTCTGGTTCAGGGAAATCAACCTACCTCCGTAGTCTCAACCGTATGAATGATACCATTGATATTGCCAAGGTAACAGGTCAAATCCTTTATCAAGGGATTGATGTCAACCGCCCAGAAATCAATGTCTATGAGATGCGTAAGCACATTGGAATGGTCTTCCAACGCCCAAATCCCTTTGCCAAGTCTATCTACCGAAATATTACTTTTGCCCATGAACGTGCAGGAGTTAAGGACAAGCAAGTCTTGGATGAAATTGTGGAAACTTCTCTTCGTCAGGCTGCCCTTTGGGACCAGGTCAAAGACGATTTGCACAAGTCGGCCTTGACCCTATCAGGTGGTCAGCAGCAACGTCTCTGTATCGCTCGTGCTATTTCGGTTAAACCAGATATTCTCTTGATGGATGAGCCGGCGTCAGCCTTGGATCCGATTGCGACAGCCCAGCTGGAAGAAACCATGTTGGAATTGAAGAAGGACTTTACCATCATCATCGTGACCCACAGTATGCAGCAGGCTGCGCGTGCTAGTGACTACACAGGATTTTTCTACTTGGGTGACTTGATTGAGTATGATAAGACGTCTAATATTTTCCAAAATGCCAAACTACAGTCAACCAATGACTACGTAACAGGACACTTTGGATAGAAAGGAAACAGTATGACTGAAGCGATTTTACAGGTGTCAGACCTGTCCGTTTACTACAATCAAAAGAAGGCCTTGAATAGTGTTTCCCTATCTTTCCAACCTAAGGAAATTACAGCCTTAATTGGTCCATCTGGATCAGGGAAGTCAACTCTTCTCAAGGCTATCAACCGTATGGGAGATCTCAATCCAGAGGTAACCACAACTGGTTCAGTGGTATACAACGGCCACAACATTTACAGCCCACGTACAGATACAGTTGAATTGCGTAAGGAAATCGGTATGGTCTTTCAACAGCCCAATCCCTTCCCTATGTCTATCTACGAAAATGTTGTTTACGGGCTTCGTATCAATGGAGTGAAGGACAAGCAGGTTCTGGATGAAGCGGTAGAAAAAGCCTTGCAACGAGCTTCCATCTGGGATGAGGTCAAGGATCGACTACATGATTCAGCTATCGGGCTTTCAGGTGGACAACAGCAACGTGTCTGTGTTGCCCGTGTCTTGGCAACCAGCCCTAAAATCATTCTCTTGGATGAACCGACTTCAGCCTTGGACCCTATCTCTGCTGGTAAGATTGAGGAAACCTTGTATGGTCTAAAAGATAAATACACCATGCTTTTGGTTACACGTTCCATGCAACAAGCCTCTCGTATCTCTGACAAGACAGGATTTTTCCTAGATGGAGATTTGATTGAGTTTAACGATACCAAGAAGATGTTCCTCAACCCACAACATAAGGAAACAGAAGATTATATTTCAGGAAAATTTGGATAAGGAGATAAATTATGTTACGTTCTCAATTTGAGGAAGATTTAGAGAAATTGCATAACCAGTTCTATGCTATGGGACAAGAAGTGCTATCCCAAATCAATCGGACAGTGCGTGCCTTTGTTACGCATGACCGTGATTTAGCTAAGGAAGTCATCGAAGACGATGCAGAAGTAAACGAATACGAAGTGAAATTGGAGAAGAAATCATTTGAAATGATTGCCCTTCAACAACCAGTTTCTCAAGATTTGCGTACGGTTCTAACAGTCTTGAAGGCTGTATCGGACTTGGAACGTATGGGGGACCATGCTGTTTCCATTGCAAGAGCAGCAATTCGTATGAAGGGGGAGCAACGCATCCCAGCTGTTGAAGAAGAAATCAAGAGAATGGGTCGCGATGTCAAGAACTTCGTAGAAGCAGCCCTTGAACTTTATCTGAATGGTTCAGTAGACCAGGCCTATGAAGTAGCAGCCATGGATGAAAAAATCAACCATTACTTTGATAGCATTCGTGACTTGGCTACAGAAGAAATTAAGAAAAATCCAGATTCCATCGTTACAGGTCGTGATTACTTCCAAGTGATTGCCTTCTTGGAACGCATTGGAGACTATGCCAAGAATATCTGTGAATGGGTTGTTTACTTTGAAACAGGTAAGATTGTCGAACTATAAAACAGGTTCATTCTGTATAAAAAGGAGCTGGAAATCAACTGATAGCTCCTTTTATTGAATGAAAAAAATATTTTTAAGATAAAAATTCAAAAAAACACTTGACAAGTAACTTGGATAGAGTTATAATTATACAAAAATAACAGAGAGGTTGTTTATTTATGAAATCAAAAAAATGGATATTTGTTTTATGTAGTTTTCTTGCAAGTTTCTTCTTAGTAGCTTGCCAGTCGGGTTCTAATGGTTCTCAGTCAGCTGTTGAGGCCATTAAGCAAAAGGGGAAATTAGTTGTGGCGACTAGTCCTGACTATGCACCTTTTGAATTCCAATCCTTAGTTGACGGAAAAAACCAGGTAGTAGGTGCGGATATTGATATGGCCCAAGCTATCGCTGATGAACTTGGGGTGAAGTTGGAAATTTCAAGCATGAGTTTTGACAATGTCTTGACCAGTCTTCAAACTGGGAAGGCTGACCTAGCGGTTGCGGGAATTAGCGCTACTGACGAGAGAAAAGAAGTCTTTGATTTTTCAATCCCTTACTATGAAAACAAGATTAGTTTCTTGGTTCGTAAGGCTGATGTAGAAAAATACAAGGATCTAACTAGCCTAGAAACTGCTAATATTGCAGCCCAAAAAGGGACTGTTCCAGAATCAATGGTCAAGGAACAATTGCCAAAAGCTCAATTAACTTCCCTAACCAATATGGGTGAAGCTGTTAATGAATTACAGGCTGGAAAAGTAGATGCTGTTCACATGGATGAACCTGTTGCGCTTAGCTATGCTGCTAAAAACGCTGACTTAGCTGTCGCAACTGTCAGCTTGAAGATGAAGGACGGCGAAGCTAATGCAGTTGCCCTTAGAAAAAATAGTGCTGATTTGAAAGAAGTGGTGGACAAGGTCATCCAAAAACTCAAGGATGATGGCACCTACCAAAAATATCTTGAAAAAGCGGCAACCTTAACAGAAGTTGAACAATAAGAAAAAAGCAGAGTTGGAAGTCATTCCAATTCTGCTTTTAAATAGTTTAAAACATTTTCCAGATTTTCTAAGGATACCTTGGCAAATTGATAAGGGCAGGCACCCAAGTAAGCCTCTTCAAAGAAATCCAAGCCCAGTTGACTGTGTTTGAGACTGGCAATTTTAGGATACTGTCTCAGATCTAGTAATAAACCATCGTATAGGGGAAAATGAGGAAGGGGACAAGGAGTGTTAGCTAATCTTTCCTCGAGTTGTTTTTGGTAAGATTCCTGATTGGATAAGCGAGCTAGACGATTTTTCTCAAATAATTGACTGTCAATATAGAGTGACAGGGCCTTTTGCATGATGAGGTTGCTGTCGTAATCTAGGATATTTTTGTAGGCCACAAAGGCTTCTTTGATAGCATTTGGCAGAATGAGTGCTGTTATCCGAAGGGCTGGAAAGAGGCTGGTTGAGAAGGACTTGATATAAATGACGCGCTCCTCTGTATCTAGATAGTGGAAGGTCTGGCCCTTTTTAGAGTCCAAATCCCCCAGATAGTCGTCCTCTACGATATAGACTCCATACTTGGCAGCTAAGTCAAGAATAGCCCGTTTGTCCTGCTCAGAATAGGAATGCCCCAGAGGATAGTGAAAACGAGGAATGGTATAGAAAAACTTGATCTTTCCTGTCTTGAAATGGCTTTCCAGTTCCTCCAAGTCAATTCCATCAATGCCTCGTTCAATCGTTTGATAGTCCAGACCCTGAGCAATCAAGAGACGATTCATCCGATGGTAGGTCGGCTGTTCCACCAAGATTTCCTTGGCTTGGCTGGGAAAGGATATTTGAGAGAGAATAAACAAGGCTTGTTGGGTCCCAGAAGTCAGTACAAGTTGATCAGCCTTGCAGTAGAGAGCTTGGTCAAAGAGGAGTTTATGGATGGATTGTCTTAGGTCTTCTAATCCTTCTTGGTTGTCATAGTAGTTGAAGAGGTAGTTTTCTCGGCCAATCAAGGTTTCATTGATACAGAGTCGGAAATCGTCATAGGCACTGGCATGTTCGTCAGTGACTTCGATTTCTAGGTCCTGGTGTTGCCCTTGTTCTAGGACATAGTAGCCACTCTGGGGCTTGGCATAGAGGTATTGTTCGTGCCGTAATTCCAGCAGGGCTCGTTGAATAGTGTCCTTGCTACAGTGAAAGTCAAGGCTCAGTTGACGGATAGAAGGCAGGCGGCTTCCCGTCGGAAAGCGTCCAGACTCGATACCATTTTTTAGATAGGAAACGACCTCTTGGTACTTGCTTTGTTTCTTCATTCCATACCTCCCTTGATTTTGTTACATTGTACCCTTTTTTTTCCTTCTTGGCAATGTGTAAGGTGTTTCTCTCGTTCACATCTAGGGGCAAATGTGGTATACTTAGGAGTAAGATTTATGACAAGAAAGAGAATGGATAAGAACGTGCAGGAACCAGTGAAATTATTTCAATACAATACCTTAGGAGCCTTGATGGCCGGCCTTTATGGTGGTACCATGACAGTGGGAGAATTGCTAGAGCATGGTGACCTTGGTTTGGGAACCTTGGATTCCATTGATGGAGAATTGATTGTCTTGGATGGCAAGGCTTATCAAGCCAAAGGGTCTGGAGACCAGCCAGAGATTGTGGAAGTGTCGCCAGATGCCCTTATTCCTTATGCAGCAGTAGTACCGCACCAGGCAGAGGTCATTTTCCGCCAGCGCTTTGAGATGACAGACAAGGAATTGGAAGAGCGAATCGAGTCTTATTATGATGGGGAAAATCTTTTCCGCTCTATCAAGATTCGTGGGGAATTTTCGCATATGCATGTGCGCATGATTCCCAAGTCGACACCAGATACCAAGTTTGCTGAGGTCGCAACTCGTCAACCGGAATATAGTCGTGACAATGTGGCGGGGACCATCGTTGGTTTCTGGACGCCAGAGATTTTCCATGGAGTTAGTGTGGCAGGCTATCATCTACACTTCATCTCAGATGATTTGACCTTCGGTGGGCATGTCATGGACTTTGTCATCAAGGAAGGGATTATCGAGGTGGGAGCGGTTGACCAATTGGATCAACGTTTCCCAGTCCAAGACCGTCAATACTTGTTTGCTAAGTTCAATGTTGACGAGATGAAAAAAGATATTGAAAAGGCGGAATAGGAGAAGAAAATGACCATTCATATTATCATTACCATGGTGCTGTTGCTGGTTATCTTGCTAGGAAGCATTTGGTATGCCAAAAAGAAATATCAGATCAATCTAGCTGTCTTGGGATTGGGTGCTGTTGCTTTCTTTGTCTCTTCACAGATTTTAGAAAAACTGGTGCATATCTTGGTTTTACATCCTCAAAAAGACGGTAGTATTGCCCTCTTGCAAGACCATCCGCTTGTCTATATCATCTATGGCCTAGCCATGGCAGCATTTTTTGAGGAAACTGCTCGTCTTATTTTCTTCAAATGGTTGGAGAAAAAGAGAAGTTTGGAAAAGGCAGATGCCTTGGCTTATGGATTGGGGCATGGTGGCTTGGAGTTGATTTTCCTAGGTCTTACTAGTTTGATTAATCTCTACATCGTTCTCTCAGCAGTTCAAACTCAGAATCCACAGGTCATGCAATTGCTGTCTGAAAATATGTTGAAAACTATTCAGTCGCTATCAGTCTGGCAGATTTATTTGCTTGGTTTTGAGCGAATCTTGGCGCTAGGTTTCCAATTACTCTTGACTGTTTGGGTTTACCAAGCTGTTCGCCAGAACAAATGGATTTATCTCCTAGTAGCCTATGGTCTACATGCCTTCTTTGACCTGGTACCATCTCTAGCTCAAGTAGGATGGATTACAAGTCCAGTCTTGGTTGAAGTTGTCCTAGCACTTGAACTTGTTCTGGTTGCCTATGGAACCAAGGCAATCTTTTGCAAAAAATCATAAGAAAAAGGGGGGAACCTCTTTTTCTTATGCAAAAACCAAACGAGATTTTTTTTAGGGTCGTCAAATGGTCTTAAAAATGGTATAATGGAATGAATTTTGTAAAAGGAAGAGTGACATGTCTGTAAGAGAAAAAATGCTTGAAATCTTAGAAGGAATTGATATCCGTTTTAAGGAACCCTTGCATAGTTATAGTTATACAAAAGTAGGTGGAGAGGCTGATTATTTGGTCTTTCCACGAAATCGTTTTGAGTTGGCTCGCGTTGTCAAATTTGCCAATCAAGAAAATATCCCTTGGATGGTTCTTGGCAATGCCAGCAACATCATCGTTCGTGATGGTGGGATTCGTGGATTTGTCATCTTGTGTGACAAGCTCAATAACGTTTCCGTTGATGGCTATACCATCGAAGCTGAAGCAGGGGCCAACTTGATTGAAACAACTCGCATTGCGCTTCGTCATAGTTTGACTGGCTTTGAGTTTGCTTGTGGCATTCCAGGAAGCGTTGGCGGTGCTGTCTTTATGAATGCGGGTGCCTATGGTGGCGAGATTGCCCACATCTTGCAGTCTTGTAAGGTCTTGACCAAGGATGGAGAAATCGAGACCCTGTCTGCCAAAGATTTGGCTTTTGGTTACCGCCATTCAGCCATTCAGGAGTCTGGTGCAGTTGTCTTGTCAGCTAAATTTGCCCTAGCCCCAGGAACTCATCAGGTTATCAAGCAGGAAATGGACCGCTTGACGCACCTACGTGAACTCAAGCAACCTTTGGAATATCCATCTTGTGGTTCGGTATTTAAGCGTCCTGTTGGTCATTTTGCAGGTCAATTAATTTCAGAAGCTGGCTTGAAAGGATATCGTATCGGTGGCGTAGAAGTGTCAGAAAAGCATGCAGGATTTATGATCAATGTTGCAGATGGAACGGCCAAAGACTACGAAGACTTGATTGAGTCTGTTATCGAAAAAGTCAAGGAACACTCTGGCGTTACTCTTGAGAGAGAAGTCCGTATTTTAGGTGAAAGCAAGTAGGAAGCTTTAGCTGAAAAGCTGCTGCTATATCATGGAAAGGGGGTGAAAGCCTATCGTTAGTGCAGAAGAATGTAGGCAGTTCAATCTCCTACACGAGGTAGTAGCGGCCTGACAGAGCCCTGATCTGTTAATCTATGAAAAAGAAGGAATAAATGACAATTGAAAAAACCAATTATTGAATTCAAAAACGTCTCTAAAGTTTTTGAAGACAGCAACACTAAGGTTCTCAAAGACATCAACTTTGAGTTGGAAGAAGGGAAATTCTATACTCTTCTAGGCGCATCTGGTTCAGGAAAATCAACTATCCTAAACATCATTGCAGGTTTACTGGATGCGACGACAGGAGATATTTTACTGGACGGTGTCCGCATCAATGACATCCCAACCAACAAGCGTGACGTCCATACGGTCTTCCAATCCTATGCCTTATTTCCACATATGAATGTGTTTGAAAATGTTGCCTTTCCGCTCCGCTTGCGCAAGATTGATAAGAAAGAAATCGAGAAACGCGTAGCGGAAGTTCTCAAGATGGTTCAGTTGGAAGGTTACGAAAAACGTTCCATCCGTAAACTTTCTGGAGGACAACGTCAGCGTGTGGCTATTGCCCGTGCCATCATCAACCAACCCCGTGTGGTCTTGTTGGACGAGCCTTTATCAGCGCTGGACTTGAAATTAAGAACAGACATGCAGTACGAACTGCGTGAACTGCAACAACGATTGGGCATTACCTTTGTCTTTGTCACTCACGATCAGGAAGAAGCCCTGGCCATGAGTGATTGGATTTTCGTTATGAATGATGGTGAGATTGTCCAGTCTGGAACTCCTGTGGACATCTACGATGAGCCAATCAACCACTTTGTTGCCACCTTTATCGGTGAGTCAAATATCTTGCCAGGAACCATGATTGAGGACTACTTGGTTGAGTTTAACGGCAAACGCTTCGAAGCGGTCGATGGTGGGATGAAGCCAAATGAACCTGTTGAGGTCGTGATTCGTCCAGAGGACTTGCGTATTACTCTTCCTGAAGAAGGCAAGCTCCAAGTTAAGGTGGATACCCAGCTCTTCCGTGGGGTGCACTATGAAATTATCGCCTATGACGAACTTGGAAATGAATGGATGATCCACTCAACTCGTAAGGCCATCGTGGGTGAGGAAATCGGTCTGGACTTTGAACCAGAAGATATTCACATCATGCGTCTCAACGAAACTGAAGAAGAGTTCGATGCTCGTATTGAGGAGTACGTAGAAATCGAAGAGCAAGAAGCAGGTCTAATCAATGCAATCGAGGAGGAAAGAGATGAAGAAAACAAGCTCTAAACTCTTTGTAGTGCCCTACATGCTTTGGATTGTACTCTTTGTCCTCGCACCCTTGGTCTTGATTTTCGGACAATCCTTTTTCAACATTGAAGGCCAGTTTAGTTTAGAAAATTATAAATCTTACTTTGCGTCACAAAACTTGACCTATCTTAAAATGAGTTTCAACTCTGTACTCTATGCAGGGATTGTGACCTTTGTGACCTTGCTTATCAGCTATCCAACAGCCCTCTTTTTGACCCGTCTCAAGCACCGTCAACTCTGGCTTATGCTGATTATCCTGCCTACATGGATCAATTTGCTCCTTAAAGCCTATGCCTTTATCGGAATTTTTGGTCAAAATGGCTCTATTAACCAATTCTTGGAATTTATCGGAATCGGTTCACAACAGTTGCTCTTTACCGATTTCTCCTTTATCTTTGTCGCAAGCTACATCGAGCTTCCCTTTATGATTTTGCCAATTTTCAATGTCTTGGACGATATGGATAACAACCTTATCAATGCTAGCTATGACCTCGGTGCGACCAAGTGGGAGACCTTCCGTCATGTCATCTTCCCTCTATCGATGAATGGTGTGCGAAGTGGGGTTCAATCCGTCTTTATCCCAAGTTTGAGTCTCTTCATGCTGACCCGTTTGATTGGTGGGAACCGCGTTATCACGCTGGGAACAGCCATTGAGCAGAACTTCCTGACCAATGACAACTACGGTATGGGTTCAACCATCGGTGTGATTCTCATCCTGACCATGTTCATCACCATGTGGGTGACCAAGGAAAGGAGAGAACGATGAAAAAATTTGCCAACCTTTATCTAGGACTGGTCTTTCTTGTCCTCTACCTGCCGATTTTTTACCTGATTGGCTATGCCTTTAATGCAGGCAATGACATGAATAGCTTTATAGGCTTTAGCTTGAGCCATTTTAAAACCATGTTTGGCGATGGTCGTCTCATGTTGATTGTGACTCAGACCTTTTTCTTGGCCTTTCTATCAGCCTTGATAGCGACCATTATCGGGACTTTTGGAGCTATTTACATTTACCAGTCTCGTAAGAAATACCAAGAAGCCTTTCTATCACTCAATAATATCCTCATGGTTGCGCCTGATGTTATGATTGGTGCCAGCTTCTTGATTCTTTTTACTCAGCTCAAGTTTTCACTTGGCTTTTTGACCGTTCTTTCTAGTCACGTGGCTTTCTCCATTCCTATCGTGGTCTTGATGGTCTTGCCACGTCTCAAGGAAATGAACGGTGACATGATTCATGCGGCCTATGACCTTGGTGCCAGTCAATTTCAGATGTTCAAGGAAATTATGCTTCCTTACCTGACTCCGTCTATCATTGCTGGTTATTTCATGGCCTTCACCTATTCGCTAGATGACTTTGCTGTGACCTTTTTTGTAACGGGAAATGGCTTTTCAACCCTCTCAGTCGAGATTTACTCTCGTGCTCGCAAGGGGATTTCGCTAGAAATCAATGCCCTGTCTGCCCTTGTCTTTCTCTTTAGTATTATCCTAGTGGTTGGATATTACTTTATCTCACGTGAGAAGGAGGAGCAAGCATGAAAAAACTCTATTCATTTTTAGCAGGAATTGTAGCGATTATCCTCGTCTTGTGGGGAATTGCGACGCATCTAGATAGTAAAATCAATAGCCGAGATAGTCAAAAATTGGTTATCTACAACTGGGGAGACTATATCGATCCAGAACTCTTGGAGCAGTTCACGGAAGAAACAGGAATCCAAGTCCAATACGAGACCTTTGACTCCAATGAAGCCATGTATACCAAGATCAAGCAGGGTGGAACGACCTACGATATCGCCATTCCTAGTGAATACATGATTAACAAGATGAAGGACGAAGATCTCTTGGTTCCGCTTGATTATTCAAAACTTGAAGGTCTTGAAAATATCGGACCAGAGTTCCTCAACCAGTCCTTTGACCCAGGCAATAAATTCTCCATTCCTTACTTCTGGGGGACTTTGGGAATTGTCTACAATGAAACCATGGTAGATGAAGTGCCTGAGCATTGGGATGACCTCTGGAAGCCAGAGTATAAGAACTCTATCATGCTCTTTGATGGGGCGCGTGAGGTACTGGGACTAGGACTCAATTCGCTAGGCTACAGCCTTAACTCCAAGGATAACCAGCAGTTGGAAGAGACAGTGGATAAGCTCTATAAATTGACTCCAAATATCAAGGCTATCGTTGCGGACGAGATGAAGGGCTACATGATTCAGAACAACGCTGCTATCGGTGTGACCTTCTCTGGTGAAGCCAGCCAAATGCTAGAAAAAAATGAAAATCTACGCTATGTGGTACCAACTGAGGCCAGCAACCTTTGGTTTGACAATATGGTTATACCAAAAACAGTCAAAAATCAAGATGCCGCCTATGCCTTTATCAACTTTATGTTGAAACCTGAAAATGCACTCAAAAATGCAGAGTATGTCGGCTATTCAACACCAAACCTACCAGCTAAGGAATTACTCCCAGAGGAGAAAAAAGAAGATAAAGCCTTCTATCCAGATGCTGAAACCATGAAACACCTAGAAGTTTATGAGAAATTTGACCATAAATGGACAGGGAAATATAGCGACCTCTTCCTACAGTTTAAAATGTATCGGAAGTAGGAGTTAGTAGTCACGAAACGAATCAGTCAAGCTGGTTCGTTTTTTAGAAAAAATAGAAATCATGGTATAATAGTTTTAGACTGAGAGTAATTAGAATTGTTTATAGTTTCTCTGAAAATTTAATTCCAAAGGAGTTCAAAATGAGTCAGACTACGCAAATGCATATATATATATATATATATAACCTAATAAAAAAATGCAAAAAATATAGACTGAAACCTACTGAAAATCCAGTAGGCTTTTTGCGTTTCTTGGAGGTATCTAATGGCTAAAAAGTTATTAAATATCACTGAGATTGAGGATAGAACCAAGGTTTTAGTAGAAAATCTGAATCAATCGACATTTATTGTTGATTTTGTTTCATTGTTTGATATTACTAAAACGACCATAACAAGAGCAAGTAAAGCGGCATCTGATGATTTTATAATAAAAAATAAATTGTATTTTCGTACAGTTGAAAATCTGCCATTACTTGCTCTGACTGAGATTGATAAGGAGTTGGAAGGGCAAGCTCGTAAATCTAGATTTATTATTACAACAGATTTTCAAGAATTATATGCAAAGGATACTCAGACAGGGCTGACTCTAGCAATTTCTTTTAATGATTTGCCAGCTCATTGTGACTTTTTCTTACCTTGGAATGGTATTGAAAAGATTGATTATGATAAGGAAAACCCTGCTGATGTAAAAGCAGCAGAGCGTTTCACCAAACTTTATGACGAACTAATTTCTATCAATCCTGAACTAGCCATTACTGAAACTGACGGTAAATCATTTAATCTATTTTTGATTCGTGTTCTTTTTCTACTATTTGCAGAAGATACAAATATCATCTCCAAGGGAGCTTTCACAAATGTTATTAAGATGAGGACATCCGAAGATGGTTCTGACTTAAACGAGTGTGTTAGAAAGCTATTTACTGTTTTAGATATGCCTGAATTTAGTCGTCAGGATTTGGAGTCGTGGTTATCAGATTTTCCCTATGTAAATGGTAGGCTTTTTTCAGAGCCACATCATGACCTTATTTTCAATAAAAGAACTCGTCAATTACTCATTGAAGCAGGTGAATTGCTAAACTGGAATGAAATCAATCCAGATATTTTGGGCTCAATGATTCAAACGGTGGCAAATGCAGAAGCAAGATCAACATCGGGTATGCACTATACTAGCGTGCCCAATATTATGAAGGTCATCAAACCACTGTTTTTAGATAATTTACGAGCAGGATTTATGGAATTAGAAGAACGAGCTGACTACTATATAGGAGGTGGTGATTTTAGTGAGGACCATCGTCGCAAAGAATTGCGACAACTCTTACCTAAGTTAGAAGAGTTGCTCACTCGTATGTCATCTATCAAGTTTTTAGATCCTGCATGTGGTTCTGGAAATTTCCTCATCATTACCTATAAAGAACTGCGTCGTTTAGAGATTAATATCTTAGTCAAACAACGAGAAATTCGTGAAGCTTTAAATGAAAAAGCTGTTTATCAAGGGGAATTGATTGCTGATGCCTCTAAGATTTCTTTATCTCAGTTCTCAGGAATTGAATTGGATGATTTCGCTCATGAAGTAGCAAGGCTATCCTTATATATAGCGGAACACCAGATGAATATGGAGATGGAAGAAGCACTTGCTGATGTCCATCCAAGACTACTCCCCTTAAGAGAAGCTGGAAATATCGTTTGTGGGAATGCCCTAAGAATTGACTGGGAAACTGTTTTGAATACTAAGGAAGATGACGAAGTTTATATATTTGGGAATCCGCCGTATATAGGCTCTAAAAAAATGACTCTGGAACAAAAGAAGGAACTAGAAAATGTGATTTGTTCAGAAATTTCTTCTAAAAAATTAGATTATATTTCGGGATGGTTTTATAAAGCAACTCACCTTATTTATGGTAAAAATGCTCAATATGCTTTTGTAACAACAAATTCAATAAATCAAGGTGAGCAAGTTTCAATTTTGTGGAGTGTTCTTCTACGATATGGCCAAATTTCCTTTGCGTATCAATCTTTTAAATGGAATAATAGCGCGGCCCATAATGCAGGAGTTACAGTAACTATTATTGGATTTTCAAATAAAAGTGATAAGAAAAGAATTATATATAGTGATAAGGGAGAAAGTTATGGAAAGAATATAAATCCCTACTTAGCTTTTGCAGATGATATTATTGTATCTAATCACAATGATTCAGAGAAGTTAAATAATTTTCCAAAAACAGTCTTCGGGAATATGCCAAGAAGTAAATATATAATACTGACAAATGATGATAAAAATAAATTAGTCCAAAGATATCCTGAAACGGAAGTACATTTTAAAAGGTATATTGGAGCAGATGAGTATATTAATGGAAATTTTAGATATACTATTTGGATTGATCAAGATGAATATACTAAATTAGATAAGATCCAGGAATTCCATCAATTATTTGAAAATATAAGACAAGAACGCCTGGATTCTAAGGCTGCTGGAACAAGAGAAACTGCATCCACACCATGGAAATTTGTACAACGAGGTGAATGGGACGAAGCATATGAAAAAGGCGATATAGAAGGTTGTCAAGCTATTATTGTTCCACGTGTATCATCAGAATCTCGTACTTATGTACCTATGGGATTTATTGAAGATAACACAATTGTATCAGATTCCGCCATGGTTATTTACAATGCTCCTATCTGGCTTCTTGGTATCTTAGAATCCAAAATGCATATGGTTTGGCTTCGTTCAATTGGTGGTAAATTAAAGACAGATTATCGTTATTCAGCTGGGCTGGTCTATAATACATTCCCAATTCCAGAACTTTCAGAAGCTCGGAAAAATATGCTTGAGGAAGCTGTTTTTGAAATGCTGGATGTTCGAGAAGAAGAGGGGGGAACCTTGGCTGAGTTGTACGGTGGTGCTAATAAACCGATGAACGAACGTCTTCGTCAAGCACATGAAAAAATTGATGGTATCGTAGAACGTGCTTACCAGCAAAAGCCTTTTGAATCAGATGAAGAACGGCTCAGTGTCTTATTGAATCTCTACAAAGAAATGACAGAAAAGGAAGCGAAATGACCTCAAATATATTTGAAATCAATTACAATGGTACAGGTGCTAGTCAATCAAATAATGCACTTGGTATGCGTGAAATGCAGGCGCGCGTATATGCTAAGAGAACTTCTCAACACTTATTGATTAAGGCGCCTCCTGCCTCTGGGAAGTCGAGAGCTCTGATGTTTATTGCTCTTGATAAACTACATGCTCAGGGGTTGAAAAAAGCTATTATAGCTGTTCCAGAAAGATCTATTGGAAAATCGTTTCGTTCAACAAAATTAACAGAATATGGTTTTTACTGGGATTGGGAAGTTCTTCCAAAAAATAATTTGACTGAACAAGGAACCAGCAAAAGTAAGGTAAAACGGTTTGTAGACTTTATGCATTCAGAGTCACCTGACGATAGAGTTCTAATCTGTACGCATGCTACCTTGCGTTTTGCCTTTGAACAGCTAGCTGATAGTGATTTTAATGACGTTCTTTTAGCTATCGATGAATTTCATCATGTATCTCAAGATGATAATTCAGTTTTAGGAAATGCCTTGAGAAACATATTAGCCAATTCAACAGCCCATGTAGTGGCTATGACAGGGTCTTATTTTCGTGGAGATTCTGTGCCTATTTTGGCACCCGAAGATGAGCAAAAATTTGACAAGGTATCCTATACTTATTATGAACAGTTGGAGGGATACCAATATCTGAAAAGTTTTGCCATGGGTTATAACTTTTATCGTGGTCGTTACACGGATGCTTTGCACGAGGTGCTGGACACAAGCAAGAAAACTATTATTCATATTCCCAATGTAAACTCAGGTGAGTCAACCAAGGATAAGTATGATGAAGTTGACCGAATTTTAGACGAACTGGGGCAAGCTGTTCCAGATTCTAAGACTGGATTATGGTTGGTTACTGAGGAGACAGGTCGTGTATTGAAGGTTGCTGACCTTGTCACAGAGGAAGGTCGTGAAAAAGTGCAGGATTACCTAAACAAGATGACTAGTTTAGACGATCTTGATATCATTATCGCACTTGGTATGGCTAAAGAAGGTTTTGACTGGCCTTATGCTGAGTATGCTTTAACGATTGGCTATCGTCAGTCGCTAACAGAAATTGTTCAGATTATAGGTCGAGTAACACGCGATAGTTCCAATAAGTCGCATGCTCAATTTACAAATCTCATTTCCCAACCAGATGCTCAAGATGATGAAGTTTTCTTTGCTGTGAATAATGTTATGAAGGCTATTACAGCTAGTCTATTGATGGAGTCTGTTTTAGCACCAAATTTCAAGTTCAAACGAAAAGACCGAGAAGACCAGAAATCTTATGGTGCCGAAATGTTTGTGAAAGGCTTAAAAGAGCCTAGCACTCAAAGAACAAAAGATATCATAGAAAATGATTTGAATGACTTACGTGCTAGTATCTTGCAAGAACCGCGTATCCAAACTGCGATTGCTGCAGGAACAGATGCAGAAGTCATTAATAAGCAGATGATTCCAGCTATCATTAAGCAAATATATCCTGACTTAAGTGGTGATGAAGTTGAAGAAGTTCGCCAACAGTTTATTAGTCAATCGGTCGTTCAATCAGCTGAACGGAAAGAGGGAGTAGGGCAAACAGACTTCCTAAAAATGGCAGATAAATTTGTGAATATTGATGACTTATCTATTGATTTGATTGATCAGATTAATCCTTTCCAGAGAGCTTACGAAGTTATATCACGTGAAATTGATGCTCCGACTTTGCGTCTAATACAAGATTATATGGATGGTCAGAAGATGGAGTTTTCTGAAGAAGAACTGTTAATTCTTTATCCTCAAATTAAGCAATTTTTGAAAGAAAATGGTTGTCATCCAGATAAATCAAGTAACGACAAGTACGAACAGAGACTTGCTTATGCTTTGTTACAATTGTCTCAGATGAAGCTGAAGATGGAGAGCGGTAATGACTGATTTCAAAAACTTAAATGATATTTTTAATGATTCTGATTTTGAACATTTAATAGCTCCTATAAAACCTAAGAAAAAAATAGTTACAGATCATGAAGTAGAGAAATTTTTGGAAATTATAGATTGGGTGAGGGAAAATAATGGACAAGAGCCACAAAAGTCTAGAAATATTAAAGAACGCAGTTTATTTTCTCGATTGAATGGTATTAGAAAATCTCCTAATAGCATCCGAAAGTTAGAACCTTATGATGAATTTGGGCTACTAAAAATAGATGTAGTTGAGTCTGAGACCCCTATTTCAAGTCCTGTTAGTTTAACAGATATTTTATCAGATGAATTGTTTGAGTCAGTAAATAGTTCTGAAAAATCGTTATTTGATGTCTCACGTTATAAACGAACGATTCAAGCGCGTGATAAAACACGAACACGTAAACGGATGGGAAATTTTGAAGATTATCAGGGATTATTTACTAGTGTTCATGATGAAATTAGTGAAGGTCGTCGTCAAGTCAGAAAGTCTGATGTGATAAAAGAAAAAGAAATTAAACCTGGTATGTTCTATGTGGATAATGGAGTAATGGTTTATGTTGTTTCTAAAGGAGAAGATTTCACTGATAAGAATGGCTATACTAATGCTGAACTTCATCTCGTGTATGAAAATGGTACAGAAAATAAGAAGGCCTTACTCCGTTCTTTTGTCTCAAATTTACACGATAGAACCCGACATGGACGAATGGTAACTGAATTGATAGAAGATGTGATGACTGGTATTAGTCCAAGCGAACGAATTATAACTGGATATATCTATGTAGTGAAATCCTTGAGTAGCAATCCTCAAATTGCCAACATCAGTAATCTCTATAAAATCGGTTTTACACAGGATCAAATTGAAAAACGGTTAGCAAATGCAGAAAGAGAAGGAACCTATCTTTATGCTCCTGTCCGTTTAGTGGCTAGTTTTGAGGTTCAGAATTTCAGTGCTCGAAAATTAGAAACGACTCTTCATCATTATTTTGCAGACAAGCAGTTAGATGTGGAATTAATTGCACCAAATGGAGAGAGCTTTGTCCCTAAAGAATGGTTTCTAGTATCGCTAGATGAAATCCAAAAAGTGATTGAAAAAATTGGCTTTGAAATTAGATTTAGATAAAGAAAGACACTATTTAGAAGACTATTTAATATTTAGAGAACACAAAAGAGAAAGAGAGATAAAAGACTAACATGAAAAGAGATAATGGTGATTTAATTTTGTTTAAAATTGTAGGTATTGGGCTTGTACTATTTTACTTATTTATCTTTATTGGTGTAAATTTTGTTACTGTTGGGGTAGATAGTAAAGAAGAAACTAAAACAGTACAAACAGAAAGCGCAATAAGTCAAGAGGGCAAGTTGCGAACTAATTTAAATGACGGAACGATTTTAGGTAAGTTCTGGAACAGTGAGGGACATTTTGTGGTAGTATATGACAAGGATACAAAAGTTGCTAAGATTTACTCAGTGAAGGAAAAGGAATGGGTTGAGTATAGAGTAGGGGAACTATATTAATTTTTTAGAAATATGCAATTAGATTGTTTTACTTTGATAGCTTTTACTCCTGCTGTAAAGCAATACTTAAAAAGATATACGAAATCTAAATTTATTATTAATTTTGCTAAATGATAAAGGATAAATCTGGTAATTTTGTGAATTAGAAAACACAAAATATTTTAGACTGATTAAACTAAAAGGAATAATAGGAAAATGAAAGAACTGAAATTATTGAAATATGCTACGATTGTATTTATGCTTTTTATCTTCTTTTGGGCAAGTTTTGGTGGTTATATTCTAGGAACTCAAGGAAATAATGAAGTAGAAACAGAGCAACAGATGAATAAAAAAATAGAAGATAGTGGATTGAAAGCAGAAATGAAAGACGCTGAGATTCTGGGAAAGTTCTACAATGAAAAGGGGTATTTTATTGTAGTATACAATGGAATTACAAAAGCCCCAGAAATCATTGAGGTTGGTTATTCTGAATGGCAACTTATGGATATTGGGGAACTGTACTAGAAATAAATTAAATATTACTACTTACATTTCGAAAATAGTAGTTAAATTTGAAAAATATCTTCTCTCCTACCACACTACTATTGGTTAGAATCATTTCCAGTTGACGCAGGCTTAAAAAAACGGTATAATACTTAAGTTGAGAATTGATTTTCAGATGTCTTAGTCCAGAGAAATGGCGGTGCTGCGAGCCATCTAAGCTAGAAAGTCATGCTACTCAATCATACAATCGCATAAGAATAAGAGAATGACAAGTTCATTGAATGAAGGTGGTACCGCGGTTTTTCGCCCTTCGTGATATGAGCTTGTCTTTTGATTTTTGGAGGTGTTGATGAAAACATTTCTTGTCAAACAAAAGTTTCGTCTTGGTGGCGAACGCTTCGCTATTAAGGATGACAGGGGAGAAATCGCCTATCAGGTGGAGGGATCATTTTTCCAAATTCCTAAAACCTTTACCATATATGATGCGACTGGTGAACAGGTCAGTCAGATCAGTAAAGAAATCTTGACCTTGCTTCCTCGTTTTGAGATTCAGCTTCGGGATGGCTCGAGTTTTGTCATTCGTAAGAAGTTGACCTTCTGGCGAGATAAGTATGAGTTTGATAATTTAGATCTTCGTATCGAAGGAAATATCTGGGATTTGGATTTCAAACTGCTGGATGATCGCGATCAGCTGATTGCTGAAATTAAGAAGGAACTCTTCCATCTGACCTCTACTTATACCGTAACCGTCCTTGAGGACGCTTATGCAGACCTAGTCATTTCCCTCTGTGTCGCGATTGACTATGTGGAGATGATGGAAAGCCGAACACAACATTAAACAAGTAAATAAGGAGACAATATGAAACAACTATCTAGTGCACAAGTACGCCAAATGTGGCTTGATTTCTGGGCAACCAAAGGTCACTCAGTAGAACCATCAGTGAGCTTGGTTCCTGTAAATGACCCAACTCTTTTGTGGATCAACTCTGGAGTAGCAACGCTTAAGAAATACTTTGATGGGACTATTATCCCTGAAAATCCACGTATTACCAATGCGCAAAAGGCTATCCGTACAAACGACATTGAAAACGTAGGGAAGACTGCACGTCACCATACCATGTTTGAAATGTTGGGGAACTTCTCTATCGGGGATTACTTCCGTGACGAAGCCATCACTTGGGCTTATGAGCTTTTGACCAGCCCAGAATGGTTTGACTTCCCAGCTGAGAAACTTTACATGACCTACTATCCAGATGATAAAGATTCTTACAACCGCTGGATTGAAGTGGGAGTGGACCCAAGCCACTTAATTCCAATCGAAGATAACTTCTGGGAAATCGGTGCAGGACCTTCTGGACCAGATACAGAGATTTTCTTTGACCGTGGAGAAGCTTTTGACCCAGAAAATATCGGTCTTCGCCTTCTTGCAGAAGATATCGAAAACGACCGTTACATCGAAATCTGGAATATCGTTTTGTCACAATTTAACGCAGACCCTGCTGTTCCTCGTAGCGAGTACAAGGAATTGCCACACAAGAACATTGATACGGGCGCTGGTTTGGAGCGTTTGGTGGCGGTTATCCAAGGGGCTAAGACTAACTTTGAAACAGACCTCTTCATGCCAATCATTCGTGAAGTGGAGAAATTGTCTGGTAAGGTTTATGACCAAGATGGCGATAACATGAGCTTCAAGGTCATCGCTGACCACATCCGTTCACTTTCATTTGCTATCGGAGATGGTGCCCTTCCAGGAAATGAAGGTCGTGGTTACGTCCTTCGTCGTCTCCTTCGTCGTGCCTCTATGCACGGTCAAAAATTGGGTATCAACGAGCCTTTCCTTTACAAACTCGTTCCAACTGTTGGAAAAATCATGGAAAGCTACTACCCAGAAGTGCTTGAAAAACGTGACTTTATCGAAAAAATCGTTAAGAGCGAAGAAGAATCATTTGCTCGTACCCTTCACTCAGGTCAACACTTTGCCCAAGGCATTGTAGCTGACTTGAAAGAAAAAGGTCAATCTGTCATTGCTGGTCAAGATGTATTCAAACTTTATGACACTTATGGATTTCCAGTTGAATTGACTGAAGAAATCGCTGAAGAAGCTGGTATGACTGTGGACCGTGAAGGATTTGAAGCAGCCATGAAAGAACAGCAAGAACGTGCGCGTGCGTCAGCTGTCAAAGGTGGCTCAATGGGTATGCAAAATGAAACCCTTCAAAACATCACTGTAGAAAGTGTCTTCAACTACAATGCTAGCCAATTGTCTTCTAAATTGGTGGCTATCGTGGCTGACAATGCAGAAGTAGAAGCTGTGTCAGAAGGAACTGCCTCTCTTATCTTTGCGAAAACGCCATTCTACGCTGAAATGGGTGGACAGGTCGCTGACCACGGACAAATCTTGGATGAGTCAGGTAAGGTCGTAGCTACTGTGACAAATGTTCAAAAAGCTCCAAACGGACAAGCTCTTCATACAGTTGAAGTCCTTGCACCACTTGCCTTGAACCAAGAATATACCTTGGCAATTGATACAAATCGTCGTCACCGTGTCATGAAAAACCACACTGCTACTCACTTGCTCCATGCGGCTCTTCACAATATCCTTGGCAGCCACGCAACACAAGCAGGCTCTCTTAACGAAGTTGAATTCCTTCGCTTTGACTTTACTCACTTCCAAGCTGTGACTGCTGAAGAATTGCGTGCCATTGAACAGCAAGTCAATGAAAAAATCTGGGAAGCTCTTGAAGTGAAGACAGTTGAAACGGATATTGACACTGCTAAAGAAATGGGAGCTATGGCCCTCTTTGGTGAAAAATACGGTAAGGAAGTCCGTGTTGTCACTATCGGTGACTACTCTATCGAGCTTTGTGGTGGTACCCACGTTGGTAACACTTCTGAAATTGGCCTCTTCAAGATTGTCAAAGAAGAAGGGATTGGATCAGGAACTCGCCGTATCTTGGCAGTGACTGGTAAGGAAGCCTTTGAAGCCTACCGTGAACAAGAAGACGCTCTTAAAGCTGTCGCAGCAACTTTGAAAGCACCTCAACTTAAAGAAGTACCTCACAAGGTAGAAGGACTTCAAGAACAACTTCGTCAATTGCAAAAAGAAAATGCTGAGTTGAAAGAAAAAGCCGCAGCTGCAGCTGCAGGCGACATCTTCAAGGATGTTAAGGAAGTCAACGGTCACCGTTACATTGCTAGCCAAGTTTCTGTATCAGATGCAGGTGCCCTTCGTACTTTTGCAGATAACTGGAAACAAAAAGACTACTCTGATCTTCTTGTCCTAGTTGCCGCTATCGGTGACAAAGTCAATGTCCTTGTAGCAAGCAAGACAAAAGACCTTCATGCAGGAAACCTTGTCAAAGAATTGGCACCAATCGTCGATGGACGTGGTGGTGGTAAACCAGACATGGCCATGGCAGGAGGAAGCAACCAAGCTAAAATCCAAGAATTGTTGGATGCCGTAGCAGGTAAATTGTAATCAAGTAAAGATCTATCCATTTGGGTAGGTCTTTTTGTGAATACAAAAAAGCCAAATCTGATTGGATCTGGCTTGAATATTATGAACTATTAAATAGTATTGGCTGCCCAGACACTTACAGATCTTGCTGAGACTGGGAATTGTCCATAACCTTCCTCATCGATTGTAACTTGATCTTGGTGGTTTCCAAGTAAATCTACAAAGGTTTGGTTAGCCCATTCTTGGCCGACAAACATTGATTTGCTATTTTCTTGGTCATTTGAGATAAGGACTGCGATTGGGGATTGATTTTCAGCACCTGAACGTACCCAACCGATACAGTTAGGGTCATCAAAGTAGTCATTTTGTTCTCCATAGGCCAAATCTTTTCGGATGGTTAGGATGCGGTCAAGGACTTCTTTGAAATCTTGTTGAGCATATTGCCCTGAAATCCCATAGTAGTCACCGTAAAAGACACATGGAAGCCCATCTTGGCGTAACAGAATGAGGGCATAGGCTGCTGGTTTGAACCATTCTTCAACAGTAGACTCAAGAGCCTGACCTCGTTGTGTATCGTGGTTGTCGACAAAAGTCACAGCCTTGTCAGGCTTGAGTTCAACCAGGCTATCTGTGAAAATGCCACGAAGGTCATAGTTTGAACCTGCTCGACTAGCATCAAAGAGATTCTGGTGGAGACGAACATCGACAAGGTCAAAGCGTTCTTCCGTTTTTTCAAGATAGTCCAGATTGGCTTCCTTGTCTGGATTCCAAAATTCACCGAACACATAGAAATCTTGACCATATTTTTCCTTCATATCGCGGATAAAATTGCGCATGAAGAAAGAGTCAATGTGTTTGACGGCATCCAAGCGGAAACCAGCAATACCAGTCGTTTCCATGAACCAGTCAGCCCAGTCATAGATATTTTGGATGACTTCAGGATGTTTAAAGTCTAAATCGGCATACATGAGGTAGTCGTAGTTTCCGTTTTCGTTATCGACCAATTCCTCGTTAGCCCATCCCTTGTTGTCCCCTTGGATGAGATAAATCCCAGACTTACGGCGTTTGGCATCGTAGTCTGTACCTGTGAAGTGATACCAGTGCCAGTGGAAGTCATTGTAGGTATCTTGGCGACCATCGAAGGTAAAACTAGTCCAGCCATTGATGGTGAAGGGTTCTCCAAGTTCAACTGTACGGTCTACAGGATCAACTTCGATAACCTGAAAGGCTTCCCTGTGATCGGCAGCAGCCTTGTGGTTGAGAACTACATCGGCCATAGGTTGGATTCCCTGTGATTTTAGGGCTTGAATAGCTTGAAGATAGTCTTCTTTAAAACCATACTTGGTGCGGACAGTTCCTTTTTGGTTAAACTCGCCTAGGTCGAATAAGTCATAGACCCCATAGCCTACATCTTTTTCATTGGTCGCCTTAAAAGCTGGTGGCATCCAGACGTGGCTGATTCCCAGATCAGCTAGGTGTTGAGCATCTTCAGCCAGACGCGTCCAGTGCTGACCGTCGTGGGGCAGATACCATTCAAAGTATTGCATGAGTGTTTGATTTTGCATGATGTTTCCTCTTACTTGTCAATCTTGTTCTTTATTCTATCATAAAGTATCTCTTAGGGCAAACGTTTGCGTAAGATAGAAAAAATATATTTTAACTACTTAAAATAAAGTGTTGATTTTTTTGTATCAAAGTGCTAGTATAATGGTATGTAATATAGATAAAGATAGGAGTCATCCCATGATTGAATTTCAAAATGTTAGTAAGTTGTATGGTGATAAAGAGGCTTTGAGCAATCTCAATTTGCAGATTGAAAATGGAGAAATTATGGGCTTGATTGGCCATAATGGTGCTGGAAAATCGACCACTATAAAATCCTTAGTCAGTATCATTTCGCCCAGCAGTGGTCGTATTTTGGTAGACGGTCAGGATTTATCGGAAAATCGCTTAGAGATCAAACGAAAGATTGGCTACGTAGCAGACTCGCCTGATTTATTTTTGCGTTTAACGGCCAATGAATTTTGGGAATTGATTGCTTCATCCTATGATCTAACTAGCTCTGACTTGGAGGCTAGTCTAGCTAGGCTATTGAGTGTTTTTGATTTTGCTGAAAACCGCTATCAGGTTATTGAAACCCTTTCTCACGGAATGCGTCAGAAAGTCTTTGTCATTGGGGCACTCTTGTCTGATCCTGATATTTGGGTCTTGGACGAACCCTTGACTGGTTTGGATCCCCAGGCTGCCTTTGATTTGAAGCAAATGATGAAGGAACATGCACAAAAAGGCAAGACAGTCTTGTTTTCAACTCATGTCCTAGAGGTAGCTGAGCAAGTCTGTGATCGGATTGCCATTTTGAAAAAGGGGCATTTGATTTATTGTGGTAGCGTAGAGGACTTGAGAAAAGACCACCCAGACCAGTCTTTGGAAAGTATCTACCTTAGCCTTGCTGGTAGAAAAGAGGAGGTTGCGGATGCGTCTCAAAGTCATTAAAAAATTAGTTGATATCAATATCCTCTATTCATCTCAAGAAGCGAATCTGGCTAACCTACGAAAGAAGCAAGCTAAAAATCCTGGAAAAAAAGTAAATGTTTCCGCTAGAGTCCTAAGTTCTTACATTTTTTCTAGTATCTTGATGCTTTTCATGTTTATAAATATAGCCTTTCGTTTTCCTTTTGAGGAAATGCCAAGTTTTTTTAGTAGCATGGTTGCTATTTTACTGGTGCTTGCCTTTTCAACTTCTTTCACTGCATTTTACAATGTCTTTTATGAGAGTAAGGACTTGGCATCGTATAGGCCCTATGCCTTTAAAGAATCAGAGATTATAATTGCTAAAGGACTGTCTGTTCTCTTGCCAGCTCTAGCTGGAATTGTACCAATCCTAGCTTATTTTCTAGTCCTCTATATTAGGCTAGCTCCTTCTCTTTGGCTGGGCTTGCCTTTGATGCTGCTGTCCTTGGCCTTATTATTTGTCTCTGTTACTTTAGTGATGGTAGTGGCAGTACATTTCTTGGCTCAGACTACGGTCTTCAGAAAGTATCAGTCTATTTTTTCGAATGTGATGATTGGGATAGGGGTTCTCATACCTTTAATATTTGTCCTCTTTCTACAGTCGACTTTTGGAAGTATTGTTGACAAAGTTAGAGACATTCCATTTCTCCTTTATCCTCTTCATCTCTTTTACAAAATAGCAGTGGACCCTTTTTCGACAGAAGCCATCCTGGGTCTACTCGCTTGGATAGGACTAACTCTCTTCCTACTTTACCTGACCAAAAAGAAGGTTCTTCCTCATTTTTATGACGTGATTCTGCTTAACAGTGAGGAGAAGGTCAAGAAAGAACGTCGCAATAAGGAGAGAATTTCAACTACTAATAAAAAGGGCTTTTTCCGTATGGTTTTACGCTACCACCTCACCCTCTTGGGACAGGGAACTGGCGTAATTACAGTGCTTTTTACAAGTGCTTTTCTTCCTTATCTCATGATGATTGGTCTGATTTCCAAAATCCGAGATTCTCAGATAGTTCCAGACATTCATCCTCCATACTGGTTACCCTTGTTTTTTATAGCTCTCTTTATAGCAGTTGTCAATAACAATATCACCAGCCTGCATTCAATTGCCTTGTCCTTGGAGAGGGAAAATGTTGATTTTCTGAAGAGTTTACCCTTTGACTTTGCTCGTTATGTGAAAGTGAAATTTTGGATTATATTTGCTGTCCAGTCCTTTTTACCAGTTCTGACTTTACTTGGCCTTTCTCTATATCTAGGCTTGTCCATCCTTTCGATGATTTATCTTCTTGTAGTCTGGATCCTTGCCAGTGTCATCCTTTCTTGCCACCATTACCTTAAGGACGTGAAAAATTTGTCAACAAATTGGAGTAGTATTACGGACTTGGTGAACCGTTCAAATCGTATAGTAGCAATAGTTTTACTCTTAATTTATAGTGTTATCTTAATGATTTTAGTCATAGCAAGTTTGTTCTTGGTTCGGTCTCTCTCCCCTATCCTTGCCATTAGCTTGGGAGTAGGAGCTCTTATCCTCCTGCTTGGTCTTGCTATTTTTGGCTATCATTACTACCTGTCACGCATATTGACAGAAATAGAAAAAAGATGAGATGGTTGGTCGCTTGCTTGATAAATTTTATTTGATAAAACACTTTCATAGTTTGTTATAATGTAGTTGTAAATTATTACGATTGGCAATCAAAAAAATATAGGGAGGAATGTTTTGAATAAGAAATATAACATAGTTCTATTATTTTTGTTTATAGTTTATTTATTTGGATATTTTTCAATTTCAAAAACGTTAATTCCTATAATGTGTGTGATCCAAGTATTTTTGATAGAACATATATTTAAAGTTCGAAATAGAATGATGCAGATAGGTGAAATTATAATTATTGTTGCTTCTATGATATTATTTATTGATAGCATATTGAGTTTGTAACAAAAGGCTTTTCTATAAAATCAAATTTTCCAGATATCTGATGAAGCTGATTTATTTCTTCATCTTTCTTCTACCTTTGTCACTAAATTTGACAGACACATATTGCTGATACAACCTCTCTACCTATAATTTCACAGTTAATATGAGGCTAGTTTCCTAGTTTGTTCTTTGATTTTCGTTGAATTTTATTTGATAAAAGAAATGCTCCTCCACGATGGAAGAGCATTTTTTTATAGTGATTTTGATTCGGTTTCTGCCGACTCTGGATGGAGTTCTTGGTAACTTGGTGCCTTGAAAAGGTCAGCACTGGTTTTACTTTGTCGTTGGCTAAAGAGACTGGTTGATTGACTACCTTTTTCCTGTTCAATCTTTTGCAGAATTGGTAAAGAATTGAGGTAAGAAATACTTTCAGTATCAACTTTTCCAAGATGATCTTTTTGGTAAAAACGTATCAAATCGCCAGTTTGAATCTGGTCACTGATTTTCAGCTGTTGACTGGCTGCCTGCCGAACGCTTTCCAGTTCAGTCTGAGTTTGTTCATCAAGATTGCTGATTTCAAGACCGCTCTCAGTATAGTAGGTTCGTCCGTCGTAGCTGGTGTATTTTGGTGTAACGAAGGAATTTGCAGTCCGAAAGGCAACGATTTCTTGATGGTCTGGTGATAGGAGGTCTTGTCCAACTTGAAGGAAGGAATTGGACTCAATACCAAGGAGGTGTTCGAGAGTCGGTAAGATATCGATTTGTCCACCGTAGGTATTGATGATTTGTCCTTTTTCATAGCCAGGCATGACCACCATAAAAGGCACTCGTTGCAACATGGCATTGTCGTAATTAGACCAGTTCTCAGAAGTCTTGCCAATCAAGGGTGCCAGCTCAGGATTTCGGGAGTTGGAAATCCCATAATGGTCTCCGTAGATGACGATGATGGATTTTTCATAGAGGCCACTTTCTTTGAGATAGTCAAAGAAAGCCTTGATGGCACTATCCAGATAGTTGGCTGTTTGGAAGTAGCCATTGATTGTTTCATCTTTGGTTTTAGCCAGTGGGAAACCAAGCTCATCGCCTGTCAGATTGCTAGCATAGGGATAGTGATTGGACACCGTGATATACTTGGCATAAAAAGGCTGCTGCAAATGCTCCAGATACTGGATAGAATCTTTCATCATGATTTTATCATTTAAACCATATTGGAAAGAATTGCTACTGTCTTGCTTGGTGAAGTAGGATGCATCAAAGAAGTATTGATAGCCCCATTGTTTGTAGGTCGTATTTCGGTTCCAGAAGGTCCCAATATTGCCGTGAAAGACAGCACTGGATTGGTAGCCATTTTTTGATAGGATAAAAGGCGCAGCTTGCTGGGTATTGGTACCTCCATAGTTGACCATGAAAGATCCTTGGTCAAGTCCAAACAAACCAGTCTCCAGCATGGTTTCCGCATCTGAGGTCTTACCAGCCTTGACTTGATTAAAGATATTCGAAAAGGCTAGGGTTGATTGCGAATGGTAGAGTGAATTTAGGAAAGGAGTGACTTCATGCTCAATTCCATCTATGTTGAGTTTATAGTCAAGCAGGAACTGTTGGAAACTCTCCAAGTGGAGATAAATCACATTTTTTCCTTTGGCCAAGCCAAAATAGTCTGGATTGGGCTTAGCCGAATGCTCTTGAATATAATCTGTAATAGGTTGAAGATCAGTCTCAGAGGCCTTGGCACGTTCCTTGTTTGCACTGTATGATTGGTTGGCACTATAACATAGAAAAGCTGGTAAACTGAGGGCGCGGACAACATAATAATTCGAAAATCCTCGTGACAGGAGATCAGGACGCTCAATTTCAGCCAAGAAAAGATTAGCAGAAAAGAGAAGGGCTGAGAGAGCAGTGATGGCAACACTGGAGCGGAATTTGAAAGGTCTCCTATCCAGCTGGATGAATTTTTTATAGAAAAGGAAAGCCAGCAATGGGAAATCCATAAAATAGATGAAATCCCAAGGACGCAGTAACTCTAGTTCTGCAGTGCCGACAGACACCTTGCTGACCACCTTCATGGTATTAGCCGTGATAAAGTCACTAAATTCTCGATAGTAAAAGACATTGGAATAAAGCCAAATGAATAAAAGGCTATAAATAGCTATACTCAGGCCATAAAAGATCTTGGTTGAGCGAGCATAGAGGGCTAGAGCCAGCAGGAGTAGTCCTAGAGGAAGGGGGTTGAAAAAGGCGATAAAGGCAAGGTAATTTCCCTGCAACTTACCTACTTGAATATCTAAATTAAAGTCAACGGTATAGGCTAATAAGGTTTTGAGCCAATAGAGGATTAAAAGGGTTAGGACAAAACCCAGTCTGGTACCCATGGCTTTTTGGATTTTGTTAAAATTGCTTTTCACACATTTACTTCCTAATTTTTTATTAGTATTAGTATACCATTTTTTAAAAGAAGAGTAAAAAAGCAAGGGTAGTTTCTTTTTTGAGAATTGGCTAAAAGTTTGATATAATGGTAGTTATGAATAGAATAAGAGTTAGTAAAAGGGTTGAAAAGAAGCTCGCTAAGGGGCTAGTTTTACTAGAAGCCAGTGATCTTGAGAATGTCAATCTTAAGGATCAGGAAGTAGAAGTGCAGAGTCAGGAAGGAAACTTTCTTGGTACTGCCTACCTTTCTCAGCAAAACAAGGGCTTGGGCTGGTTTGTTAGTAAGGATAAGGTGGTCTTCAATCAAGCTTTCTTTGAAACGCTGTTTAGACAAGCTAAAGAAAAGAGAAGTGTCTACTATCAAGACGAATTGACAACTGCCTTTCGTCTCTTTAACCAAGAGGGAGATGGCTTTGGCGGTCTGACAGTAGACCTTTATGGCGACTATGCTGTCTTTTCTTGGTATAACTCTTATGTTTATCAGATTCGTCAGACCATCTCAGAAGCCTTTAGACAGGTTTTTCCTGAGGTGTTAGGGGCCTATGAGAAGATACGCTTTAAGGGTCTAGACTATGAATCTGCTCATGTTTATGGCCAAGAAGCACCTGACTTTTTCACTGTTCTGGAAAATGGTGTCTTGTATCAAGTCTTTATGAATGATGGTTTGATGACAGGAATTTTCCTAGACCAGCATGAAGTTCGAGGTAGCTTAGTTGACGGTTTGGCTATGGGCAAATCCTTGCTCAATATGTTCTCTTACACAGCAGCATTTTCAGTAGCTGCAGCTATGGGAGGAGCTAGCCAGACAACTTCTGTTGACCTAGCTAAACGTTCACGAGAATTGTCTCAAGCGCATTTTCAGGCAAATGGACTCAGTACAGACGAGCATCGTTTTGTGGTCATGGATGTCTTTGAGTATTTCAAGTATGCCAAACGAAAAGGCTTGACCTATGATGTGATTGTCCTAGATCCGCCTAGCTTTGCTCGGAACAAAAAACAAACCTTCTCTGTGGCCAAGGATTATCACAAGTTGATTTCCCAGAGTCTTGAGATTTTAAATCCGGGAGGGATTATCATTGCCAGTACTAATGTTGCCAATGTTTCCCGTCAGAAATTTACAGAACAAATTGATAAAGGCTTTGCAGGAAGAAGTTACCAGATTTTAAATAAATACGGTCTTCCAGCAGATTTTGCCTATAATAAAAAAGATGAAAGTAGTAATTACCTCAAGGTGATTAGTATGAAGGTTAGTAAATGAAATTAATCGTTTCAGTAATGCCAAGAAGTTTAGAGGAGGCTCAGGCTCTGGATGCCATGAGGTATCTGGATGCCGACATCATTGAATGGCGTGCCGACTATCTGCCTAAGGAAGCGATTTTGCAGGTGGCTCCAGCTATTTTTGAAAAATTCGCAGGCCGTGAGTTGGTTTTCACCTTGCGAACTCGCTCTGAAGGGGGACAAATCGAACTTTCTCCAGAAGAATATATCCATCTAATCAAGGAAGTGGCGCAACTCTATCAACCAGACTATATTGATTTTGAGTACTATACCTACAAGGATGTTTTTGAAGAAATGCTGGACTTCCCAAATCTCGTTTTGAGTTACCACAATTTCCAAGAAACACCTGAGAACATGATGGAAATCTTGTCAGAGTTGACGAGCCTAAATCCAAAACTTGTTAAGGTTGCGGTGATGGCTCACACGGAGCAAGATGTGCTAGACTTAATGAACTATACACGAGGCTTTAAAACCCTCAATCCTGAGCAGGAATATGTGACCATTTCTATGGGCAAGGTGGGCAAGGTCTCTCGTATCACTGCGGATGTGACTGGTTCTAGCTGGTCCTTTGCTAGTCTAGATGAGGCAAGTGCCCCAGGTCAGATTTCCTTAGCTAACATGAAAAAAATTCGGGAGATTTTGGATGAAGCTTGATGGCTATACACGTTTAGCTGCCGTTGTTGCCAATCCTATTAAGCATTCTATTTCCCCCTTTATTCACAACAGCGCCTTTGAGGCGACAGCTACCAACGGTGCTTATGTAGCTTGGGAGATTGAAGCGAGTGACTTAGCAGAAACGGTGGCTAATATTCGTCGCTACCAGATGTTTGGTATCAACCTATCCATGCCCTATAAGGAGCAAGTGATTCCTTATTTGGATGAATTGAGCGATGAAGCACGCTTGATTGGTGCGGTTAATACGGTTGTCAATGAGAATGGCAATTTAATTGGATATAATACAGATGGCAAGGGATTTTTTAAGAGCTTGCCTTCTTTTACAATTACAGGCAAGAAGATGATCTTGCTGGGTGCAGGTGGTGCGGCCAAGTCCATTCTGGCTCAAGCTATTTTGGATGGTGTCAGTCAGATTTCGGTCTTTGTTCGTTCAGTTTCCATGGAAAAAACAAGACCTTACCTAGACAAATTACAGGAGCAGACAGGCTTTAAAGTGGACTTGTATGCTTTAGAAGATGTTTCTGAACTGCAAGCAAGGATTGCTGAGTCGGATTTACTTGTCAATGCGACAAGTGTAGGGATGGATAGTCAATCATCTCCAGTTCCTGAAAACATTGTCCTATCAGAAACTCTCTTAGTAGCAGATATTATTTACCAACCCTTTGAAACACCATTTTTGAAATGGGCCAGAAGTCAGGGGAATCCCGCCGTCAATGGTCTGGGAATGTTGCTTTATCAAGCTGCTGAAGCTTTTCAACTGTGGACAGGCAAGGAAATGCCGACGGAAGAGATTTGGCAGTCCTTAACAGAAAAATACCAATAAAGAAAGGGAGATTCTCCTATGAAAATCAGAATCGATATTCCTCATCATCCTTATGATATTCAGATTGAAAAAGGTTGTCTGGCTCAGGCTGGCCAATGGTTGCGAGAACTCTGGCAACCACAAAAAGTAGTCATTGTGACCGACAACCATGTAGCTTCTCTTTATGCAGAGAAGGTCAAGCTCAGCCTAGAAGGTGCTGGTTTTCAGGTAGCTGTTTTTGACTTTTTAGAAGGGGAAGAAAGAAAAAATCTGACCACTGTTCAGAAAGTCTATGAATTTCTAGTTAAGCAGGGGCTGACTCGTAGCGATGGAATCGTGGCTCTAGGTGGCGGTGTCGTTGGGGACCTAGCTGGTTTTGTAGCCTCTACCTATATGCGAGGCATTCACTTTGTTCAGATTCCAACCAGCTTGACAGCTCAGGTGGATTCTTCTATCGGTGGAAAGACAGGTGTTAATACTCCATTTGCTAAGAATATGGTGGGTACCTTTGCCCAACCAGATGGGGTTCTGATTGATCCGCTTGTCCTTGAAACACTTGGAAAGAGAGAGCTGATTGAAGGGATGGGTGAGGTTATCAAGTATGGCTTGATTGAGGATCCAGAACTGTGGGCTCTTTTGACGGAGCTGGATGGTTCTGTTGAGAGCATTCTGGAACATGCAGAGACCTTGATTGAACATTCTTGTCAGGTCAAGCGCAAGATGGTAGTTGAGGATGAGTTGGACAATGGTGTTCGTCTTTACCTCAATTTTGGCCACACTATTGGCCATGCCATTGAAGCGACTGCCGGTTATGGCAAGGTTATGCATGGTGAGGCTGTGGCCATGGGCATGGTACAGATTTCCAAGGTTGCTGAGGAAAAAGGCTTTATGCCAGCTGGTATTACCCAGTCCATCACAGAGATGTGTCAGAAATTTGGCTTGCCTGTTGATTATGAAAACTGGGATGTTGATAAGCTTTATCAAGCTCTTACTCATGACAAAAAAGCGCGTGGCAACACCTTGAAATTGGTCTTGGTACCAGAGCTTGGTTCAGTGACTATTCACCCAGTTTCTCTGGAAGAGATGAAAGACTACTTGGTAAAATAAGGAGAGCGTATGAGATATTTAACTGCAGGAGAATCACATGGCCCTCGTCTGACAGCTATCATTGAAGGAATTCCAGCTGGACTTCCTTTGACAGCTGAGGACATCAATGAGGATTTGAAACGTCGTCAGGGTGGATACGGCCGCGGTGGCCGTATGAAGATTGAGAGTGACCAGGTTGTCTTTACTTCGGGTGTTCGCCATGGGAAGACGACAGGAGCGCCTATTACTATGGATGTCATCAATAAGGACCACCAAAAATGGCTGGATATCATGTCTGCGGAGGACATTGAAGACCGCCTTAAAAGCAAACGAAAAATCACCCATCCTCGCCCAGGTCATGCCGATTTAGTTGGGGGCATCAAGTACCGTTTTGATGATTTGCGAAATTCCTTGGAACGCTCATCTGCTCGTGAAACCACCATGCGGGTGGCAGTTGGGGCAGTAGCCAAACGCCTCTTGGCTGAGCTGGATATGGAGATTGTCAACCATGTCGTTGTCTTTGGTGGCAAGGAAATCGATGTTCCTAAAGATCTAACAGTCGCTGAGATTAAGGAAAGAGCTGCCCAGTCTGAAGTTTCTATTGTCAACCAAGAAAGAGAACAGGAAATCAAGGATTATATTGACCAAATCAAGCGTGACGGTGATACCATCGGTGGGGTTGTGGAGACAGTCGTTGACGGTGTTCCAGTTGGTCTTGGTTCCTATGTCCAATGGGACAGAAAATTGGATGCAAGATTGGCCCAAGCTGTTGTCTCTATCAATGCCTTTAAAGGGGTGGAATTTGGTCTTGGCTTTGAAGCTGGTTATCGTAAAGGTAGCCAAGTTATGGATGAAATTCTCTGGTCTAAAGAAGACGGCTATACTCGTCGTACTAACAATCTTGGCGGCTTTGAAGGTGGTATGACTAATGGGCAACCGATTGTTGTTCGTGGCGTCATGAAACCCATTCCTACTCTTTATAAACCTCTTATGAGTGTGGATATCGAAACCCATGAACCTTACAAGGCAACCGTTGAGAGAAGTGATCCAACTGCTCTTCCAGCAGCAGGTGTAGTTATGGAAGCCGTTGTGGCAACGGTTCTGGCACAAGAAATCCTTGAAAAATTCTCATCAGACAATCTAGAGGAATTAAAAGAAGCAGTAGCCAAACACCGAGACTATACAAAGAACTATTAAGGAGTTCCTATGGCAAAAACAATCTATATCGCAGGTCTTGGTTTGATTGGTGCCTCGATGGCACTTGGTATCAAACGCGATCATCCAGATTATGAAATTTTAGGTTATAATCGCAGTCAAGCTTCGAGAGATATTGCCTTGAAAGAAGGCATGATTGACCGTGCAACGGATGATTTTGCTAGTTTTGCTCCTCTTGCGGATATTATTATTCTTAGCTTGCCAATCAAACAAACCATTGCTTTCATTAAGGAATTGGCCAACTTGGATTTGAAAGAAGGCGTCATTATTTCAGATGCTGGTTCGACCAAGTCAGCCATTGTGGATGCGGCGGAGCAGTATTTGGCTGGCAAGTCTGTTCGCTTTGTCGGGGCCCATCCCATGGCTGGTAGTCACAAGACAGGGGCTGCTTCTGCGGATGTCAATCTTTTTGAAAATGCCTATTATATCTTTACACCTTCGAGGCTGACAAGTCCTGGCACACTTGAGGAAATGAAGGACTTACTTTCAGGTCTTCATGCTCGTTTTATCGAGATTGATGCCAAGGAGCACGATCGAGTCACTTCTCAGATTAGCCATTTTCCTCATATTCTGGCTTCTAGTCTCATGGAACAGACCGCAATCTATGCTCAAGAACATGAGATGGCAAGGCGTTTTGCGGCCGGTGGTTTTCGAGATATGACCCGAATTGCGGAAAGCGAGCCAGGTATGTGGACCTCCATTCTCTTGTCCAATCGTGAAACAATTTTAGATAGAATTGAGGATTTCAAGGAGCGTTTGGACGAGATTGGACAAGCTATCAGTAAGGGTGATGAAAACCAAATCTGGAACTTTTTCAACCAAGCGCGTGAGCAACGTCAGGCCATGGAAATTCATAAACGTGGCGGTGTGGATAGCTCTTACGACCTCTATGTCGATGTTCCCGATGAAGAAGATGTCATCTTGAGGATTTTGGAATTGCTACGTGGAACTTCCTTGGTCAATATTCATATCAACGAGGAAAATCGTGAGGATATTCACGGGATTCTACAAATTTCATTTAAAAATGCTCAAGACTTAGAAAGAGCTGAGCATCTCATAACAGAAAATACCGACTACACAGTCGTTGTCAAATAAGGAGAAAATTATGTCAAATATTTACGATAGTGCAAACGAACTCAGTCGCGGTCTACGCGAATTACCAGAATACAAGGCTGTTAAAGCAGCTAAAGATGCGATTGCAGCAGATGCTGAGGCAAGTAAAATATTTACAGAATATGTTGCTTTTCAAGAGGAAATTCAAAAACTAGCACAGACAGGGCAAATGCCAGACGCTTCCTTCCAAGCTAAGATGGAAGGTTTTGGCAAGCAGATTCAGGGGAACAGCCTCTTGTCAGAATTCTTTACCAAGCAACAACAATTGGCAATTTACCTTTCTGACATTGAAAAAATTGTTTTTGAACCAGTTTCAGAATTGCTAAAATAAGAAAATAACAATCCTAAAGTCAGGAATTTTTAAGGAATTTCTGGCTTTTTATGATAAAATAGGTAAAAGTATTGCAAGTATGAGGTCCAGTATGAAACTAAAAACAAACATTAGCCACTTACACGGCAGTATCCGAGTTCCAGGTGACAAGTCTATCAGCCACCGTTCCATTATCTTTGGAAGTTTGGCTGAGGGTGAGACCAAGGTTTATGATATTCTGCGAGGTGAAGACGTTCTTTCAACCATGCAGGTCTTTCGTGACCTTGGTGTTGAAATTGAGGACAAAGATGGGGTTATTACTATTCAAGGTGTAGGTATGGACGGCTTGAAAACTCCACAAAATGCCCTTGATATGGGAAATTCTGGCACCTCGATTCGCCTGATTTCAGGTGTCCTTGCTGGTGCAGACTTTGAAGTAGAAATGTTTGGAGATGATAGTCTTTCCAAACGTCCTATGGATCGTGTGACTATTCCACTGAAAAAAATGGGCGTCAGCATTTCAGGGCAAACTGAGCGAGATTTGCCTCCTTTGCGTTTGAAAGGAACGAAAACCCTAACACCTATTCATTATGAGTTGCCAATTGCATCTGCCCAGGTTAAGTCAGCCTTGATTTTTGCGGCCTTGCAGGCTCAAGGTGAGTCAGTGATTATCGAAAAAGAATGCACCCGTAATCATACTGAAGATATGCTGCAACAATTTGGTGGTCATTTAAGTGTAGACGGCAAGAAAATTACAGTCCAAGGGCCACAAAAATTGACCGGACAGAAGGTGGTCGTGCCAGGAGATATTTCCAGTGCAGCCTTTTGGCTAGTTGCTGGTTTGATTGTTCCAAATTCTCGTGTGGTGCTGCAGAATGTGGGGATCAACGAAACGCGTACAGGTATTATTGATGTCATTCGTGCCATAGGTGGAAAATTGGAAATGACTGAAATTGACCCAGTCGCTAAATCTGCTACCTTAACTGTTGAGTCTTCTGACTTAAAAGGAACAGAGATTGGTGGCGCTTTGATTCCACGATTGATTGATGAATTGCCAATTATCGCTCTACTTGCGACCCAAGCCCAAGGTGTAACAGTTATTAAGGATGCTGAGGAACTCAAGGTCAAGGAAACAGACCGCATTCAGGTTGTGGCAGATGCTTTAAATAGTATGGGTGCGGATATCACACCTACATCAGATGGGATGATTATCAAAGGAAAATCCGCTCTTCACGGTGCTAGAGTCAATACGTTTGGTGACCACCGTATCGGCATGATGACAGCCATCGCGGCCCTCTTGGTTGCTGATGGAGGAGTGGAACTTGACCGTGCAGAAGCCATCAATACCAGCTACCCTAGCTTCTTTGATGATTTGGAGAGCTTGATTCATGGCTAAGGTATTACTAGGATTTATGGGGGCTGGCAAATCGACTATTGCCAGAGGTTTAGACCCTAATTACCTTGATATGGATGCCCTGATTGAGAAACGCTTAGGCATGTCCATTGCGGAATTTTTCGCTGAAAAGGGCGAAGAAGTCTTTCGTCAGGTAGAATCAGAAGTCCTAGCTGATTTACTACAAAGAGACCAAGTCGTGTCAACTGGTGGGGGAGTAATCATTTCTCAGCGAAATCGTGACTTGCTCAAGACTAATACAGATAACATCTACCTGAAAGCAGATTTTGAAACCCTCTACCAACGTATCGCAGCTGATAAGGACAATCAGCGTCCGCTTTTTCTAAATAATAGCAAGGAAGAACTTGCAGCTATTTTCCAAGAAAGACAGGCTTGGTATGAGGAAGTGGCTAGTCGGGTTTTGGATGTGACCAATCTAAGCCCAGAGGAAATTATAGAGGAACTGAGATGAAAATTGCTTATCTAGGTCCCAAGGGATCATTTTCACACCATGTTGTGCAGACAGCTTTTCCTCATGAGGAATTGCAGGCTTTTGCCAATATTACAGATGTCATCAAGGCCTATGAGCAAGGCTTGGTGGACTATTCTGTGGTGCCAGTTGAAAATTCTATCGAGGGTAGTGTTCATGAAACCTTGGACTACCTTTTTCATCAGGCTCGCATTCAAGCAGTTGCAGAAATCGTTCAGCCTATTCATCAGCAGTTGATGGTGGTTCCGGGTCATACTAAGATTGAAAAGATTTTTTCTCATCCACAGGCTTTGGCTCAGGGAAAGAAATTCATTGATGAACAGTATCCAGATGCTCAAATTGATGTGACAGCCAGTACAGCCTATGCGGCCCGCTTTATTTCCGAACATCCAGACCAGCCCTTTGCGGCAATTGCGCCTAGAAGTTCTGCAGAAGAATATGGCTTAGAACTGATTGCTGAAGATATTCAAGAAATGGAAGCCAATTTCACACGTTTCTGGGTTCTGGGAGCTGAAGGTGCAGCTATTCCCTTGCAAGCACAAACTGAAAAAATGAGTTTGGCCTTGACCTTACCTGATAACCTTCCAGGTGCCCTCTACAAGGCCCTTTCGACCTTTGCTTGGCGAGGAATTGACCTGACAAAAATTGAAAGTCGTCCACTCAAGACAGCACTGGGCGAATACTTTTTCATTATCGATGTAGACTATATTGATAAGGACCTGGTCCACTTTGCCCAAAAAGAATTAGAAGCCATCGGAATCCAGTATAAGGTTCTGGGTGCCTATCCTATTTATCCAATATCAGACCATGGAAAGGAGAGAAGATGAGTAAAGAAAATCCTCTCAGTCATCATGAAAAATTACGTTATGATTATTTGCTAAAAAATATTCACTATCTCAATGAGAGAGAAAAAAATGAGTTTGCCTATTTGCAAGAAAAGCTAACTCTTGCTAGGGGAAATAGTAGTTCTAGCTTGGAACAAGAAAGAGAAGAGCAGGTTGACTTACCAAGCTATGCGAACCGGAGTCGCTCACAATCCAAATCACAAGCACACTCTGCTCCTCCCAAAAAGAAAAGACGGAAGCTCCGTCTTAAACGCATTTTTATGGTGATTTTCTCTCTTCTAGTCTGTGTAGCTTTAGCCATGGTATTCATGTTTTTACATGGTTACCAAGATGCTAGTGCAAAGAAAACTGCTGATGCTAAGGCAGCACAGGTTCAAGTCTTTAATGGTCAGGACACTAGAGACGGGGTTAATATTTTGATTATGGGGACGGACGGTCGAATCGGCCAAAACAGTGCTGAGACGCGGACGGACTCTATTATGGTATTAAATGTTGGCGGCTCAGATAAGAAAATTAAGCTGGTCAGTTTCATGCGTGATAATTTGGTCTATATAGATGGTTATAGTCAAGTGATTAACGGTAGAAAACAGACGGATAACAAGTTAAACGTAGCCTATGAGTTAGGAGAACAAGAGGGGCAAAAAGGGGCAGAAATGGTTCGCCAAGTCTTGAAAGATAATTTTGACTTGGACATTAAGTACTATGCCTTGGTCGATTTTCAGGCCTTTGCCACAGCGATTGACACCCTTTTCCCTGATGGAGTGACAATTGATGCTCAATTTTCAACATTGAATGGGCGTCCACTAACAGAAGCTACAGTCGGAGATGATTTACATGCGACTGAAACTGAGTCTCCAACCCAAACCATCAAAGTCGGAAAACAGCAGATGAATGGCTCTACCCTGCTCAATTATGCTCGTTTCCGTGATGACGATGAGGCGGATTACGGCCGTACCAAAAGACAGCAACAAGTACTGACAGCAATTTTAGAGCAAATTAAAGATCCTACTAAACTTTTCACTGGTTCTGAAGCTCTTGGAAAGGTTTTTGCTATGACCTCAACCAACGCACCCTATACTTTCCTCCTAACAAACGGTTTATCTGTTTTGGATGGAGCAAAAAATGGTATTGAAAAATTGACGATTCCAGAACTGGGTGACTGGGTAGATGCCTATGATGTTTATGGAGGCTTGGGCTTGCTGGTCGATCAAAACAAATATCAGAATAAATTATCTCAGATGGGTTTGAGATAAGATAAGACAGGAGAATCAAAGCTTGAAGGCTATTTGGATAGCAGTCAGGCTTTGATTTTTTTTACAGTCTCTAATAGATTTTCACCCCCTATTTGTGGTATAATGAAACGATACGATAGAAAGAATAATGAATAATATGACTGATTTAAAAGCAATTCAGGCTCGTAGTCTGGAGATGGCTGAATACTTTGTGGCCTTTTGTAAAGAACATGATTTGCTTTGCTATCTCTGTGGAGGAGGCGCTATTGGTGCCCTTCGAAACAAGGGTTTCATTCCTTGGGATGACGATCTAGACTTTTTTATGCCTCGTAAGGATTATGAAAAACTAGCAGAATTATGGCCTCGTTATGCAGATGAACGTTATTTCTTGTCAAAGAGTCACAAGGATTTTGTCGACCGTAATCTTTTTATTACCATTCGTGACAAGGAAACTACCTGCATTAAACCTTACCAGCAAGATTTGGATTTGCCACATGGTTTGGCTTTGGATGTTTTGCCTTTAGATTATTATCCTAAAAATCCAGCTGAGCGGAAAAAACAGGTTCGTTGGGCACTGATTTATTCTCTTTTTTGTGCTCAAACTATTCCAGAAAAGCATGGCGCACTTATGAAATGGGGAAGCCGTATTTTACTGGGTGTGACTCCAAAATCTCTCCGTTATCGCATTTGGAAAAAAGCTGAGAAAGAAATGACTAAGTATGATTTGGCTGAGAGCGATGGCATCACCGAATTATGCTCAGGTCCTGGCTACATGAGAAACAAGTACCCAATCGCATCTTTTGAGGACAATCTTTTCTTACCATTTGAAGGGACAGAGATGCCTATTCCAGTTGGCTACGATGCCTATCTCAGCACTGCTTTTGGAGATTATATGACGCCACCACCAGCAAATAAGCAAGTACCGCATCATGATGCTGTCATCGCTGATATGGATAAGTCTTATACAGAATACAAGGGAGAATATGGTGGCTAAGAAAAAAATCTTATTTTTTATGTGGTCTTTTTCTCTCGGGGGTGGAGCAGAGAAGATTCTGTCGACAATTGTTTCAAATCTGGATCCAGAAAAGTATGATATTGATATTCTTGAAATGGAGCATTTTGACAAGGGATACGAATCAGTTCCTAAACATGTAGGCATTTTAAAATCCTTTCAGGATTATCGCCAAGCCAGATGGTTACGAGCTCTTTTGTGGAGAATGAGAATTTATTTTCCAAGACTGACTCGGCGCTTGCTTGTGAAAGATGACTATGATGTTGAAGTTTCCTTTACTATTATGAATCCACCACTGTTGTTCTCTAAAAGAAGAGAAGTCAAGAAAATCTCTTGGATTCATGGAAGTATTGAAGAATTTCTTAAGGATAGCTCAAAAAGAAAATCACATAGACGACAGTTGGATGCTGCGGATACCATTGTAGGGATCTCAAAAAAGACCAGCCATTCTATCAAGGAAGTCTATCCAGACTATGCTTCGAAATTACAGACGGTCTACAATGGATATGATTTTAAGACTATTCTAGAAAAATCTCAAGAGAAGATCGATATCGAGATAGCGCCTCAAAGTATCTGTACTATCGGACGGATTGAGGAAAATAAGGGTTCTGACCGTGTGGTGGAAGTGATACGATTATTACACCAAGAGGGAAAAAACTATCATCTCTACTTCATAGGGGCTGGTGATATGGAAGAGGAACTGAAAAAACGAGTTAAAGAATATGAGCTTGAAGACTATGTACATTTCCTTGGTTATCAAAAAAATCCTTATCAGTATTTATCTCAGACGAAAGTTCTCTTGTCTATGTCTAAACAAGAAGGTTTTCCTGGAGTGTATGTGGAAGCCTTGAGTCTGGGACTTCCTTTTGTCTCTACGGATGTTGGAGGGGCTGAGGAATTATCCCAAGAAGGACAATTTGGACAAATCATTGAGAGCAATCAAGAAGCAGCTCAGGCAATTACGAACTATATGACTTCTGCTTCAAACTTTGATGTCCATGAGTCTAGCCAGTTCATTCAGCAATTTACAATTGCCAAACAAATCGAACAAGTAGAAAAACTATTAGAGGAGTAGCATGGAAACTGCATTAATTAGTGTCATTGTGCCAGTCTATAATGTGGCGCAGTACCTAGAAAAATCGATAGCTTCCATTCAGAAGCAGACTTATCAAAATCTGGAAATCATTCTTGTTGATGATGGTGCAACAGATGAGAGTGGTCGCTTGTGTGATTCAATCGCTGAACAAGATGACAGGGTGTCAGTACTTCATAAAAAAAACGAAGGATTGTCACAAGCACGAAATGATGGAATGAAGCAGGCTCACGGGGATTATCTGATTTTTATTGACTCAGATGATTATATACATCCAGAAATGATTCAGAGCTTATATGAGCAATTAGTTCAAGAAGATGCGGATGTTTCAAGCTGTGGTGTCATGAATGTCTATGCTAATGATGAAAGCCCACAATCAACCAATCAGGATGACTATTTTGTCTGTGATTCTCAAACATTTCTAAAGGAATACCTCATAGGTGAAAAAATACCTGGAACGATCTGCAATAAACTAATCAAGAGAGAGATTGCAACTGCCCTATCCTTTCCAAAGGGATTGATTTACGAAGATGCTTATTATCATTTTGATTTAATCAAGTTGGCTAAGAAGTACGTTGTTAATACCAAACCCTATTATTACTATTTCCATAGAGGGGATAGTATTACGACTAAACCCTATGCAGAGAAGGATTTAGCCTATATTGATATCTACCAAAAGTTTTACAATGAAGTTGTGAAAAACTATTCTGACTTGAAAGAGGTTGCTTTTTTCAGATTGGCCTATGCCCACTTCTTTATTCTGGATAAGATGTTGCTAGATGATCAGTATAAACAGTTTGAAGCCTATGCTCAGATTCATCGTTTTTTAAAAAGCCATGCCTTTGCTATTGCTAGGAATCCAATTTTCCGTAAGGGGAGAAGAATTAGTGCTTTGGCTCTATTCATAAACATTTCCTTATACCGATTCTTATTACTGAAAAATATTGAAAAATCTAAAAAATTACATTAGAACGGGGGTGAGCAAGTGATTGATGGAAAACGATTATTATTTAGTTTGACCATAGTCAGTTATGCCTTGACGCTAGTAAGTGGAATTGTATATCTGTTTAATAATAACAATGTTAGCTTGCTTTCTACTTTATTGTTCTTACTGGTTAGTAGCTTAATTGCCTGCTGGAATGATATCAAGTATTACTTAATCCATTTTATTTTCTATTTAACTATTTTTGTCTTTCTGGTATCAAGACCGACCATTGATTATTTTAGGAATGGCGCTCTGGATACCTATCATCCGATAGCCTATCGTTTTGCCTTTATAGTCGTCATGGTTTCGATTCTGGGCTTGACCACAGGAGGCGTCCTGGCTCGTTACTTCATAGCTAGGAAGAAAATAAAAGTAGCAAATATAGGAAATTCTCTAAAAGAGATTTATATCAAGCGGTTACGCTTTGTATCACTAGGAGTTTTTCTTCTAACCTATCCTTTCTATTTCATTCGGTTATTCGAACGGCTCCTGTATCGCTTGCAGACTTCCTACTATGCCTACTATGCAAATTTTGAAAGTAAACTGCCTTATTTTACCTACATTTTGTCTACCTTTACGGTCTATGCAATGTGTATGTATCTGGCAACCAAGCCAAAGAAATTGCAGGCCACAGCAGTGCTTGTCTCCTTTATTGCAGCCAATACCATTCATTTGGCAATCGGGACACGAAATCCCTTTATTTTAAGTATTTTATTTGCTTTTGTTTATTACTTTATGCGGGAGCAAACTGAAAAAGGAAAATGGATTGGGTTTAAAGAAAAATTAGCGATTTTTGTAGGTTCTCCTATTCTCATGTTAGCAATGGGAGTGCTCAATTATGTACGGGATAATGTCCAGCTTTCCCATACAGGTTTCTGGGATATCTTACTTGACTTTATCTATAAACAAGGAACCAGTTTTGGTGTTCTGGCTAGAGGTTTTCTATTTAACAGTAGCCTACCTTACAGAGATTTCCGTAATTTTACTTTTGGTCCTGTCCTTGATTATTTTGCAAGGGGAAGTTTGGGGGCCATTTTCGGAGGAAAAGCCTTTGAACATACAACCAATAGTGTGGAGCTAGCTATTGATAGTAATAGTTATGCCCATAATCTATCCTATCTTGTCTTGAACAAGGAATATTTAAAAGGACATGGTATCGGAAGTAGCTATATTATGGAGTTGTATACAGACTATGGCATGATAGGAGTCTTTCTGCTTAGTCTCTTACTCGGTATGCTATTTATAGCCATGCTGCAAGTAGCCTATCGTTCAAGAACAATCCTATTTGCCTTGTCCCTACTTATCTTGAATAATCTATTCTTTATGCCAAGAAGTAGCTTTTCAGAAAGTTTCTTCAATTTATTTACAATGCAATTCTGGGGAATTGTTCTTGTGATTATATTTGTAGCAAAAATGCTTACAAAAGAGAACCAGTATCTACTAAACAAAGGAGAAAAAAATCATGTTTGAACATTATTCAGTAGCTGATCTGTTTGCAAATCTTTATAAAAAACGAAAAGCAAATATTTTAGCTCTCATCGCTTTATTTGCTCTTATTGCTGTACCATTTACAATTAAAGCAGTTAAGAATAAAAATACTGTCAAAGACACAACAAGTTATTCAACTTATATCAGCTATAAAATCACCCCTCCAGAAGATTCAGCTAAAACGATTTTGAATCATCAAATTGGTGGTTATAGTGATTTTTATGGGAAATTGATTGATGGGAATTTGAATGGAGCTTATCTTTTCAATGATGTAGAACCGAGTGAACTGAAAAAAATTGCTAGTGAATTGGATACGACAGAAACAACCTTGAAAAATTCTACGAATGATTATTGGTGGAAAAAACTGACCGTCTACTATATGATTGACGATGCAGGGGTTGGTGTGAAAATTTTGACACCAAGTAAAGATGTCAATGACTTGTTAGAGCGAAAAATTGATGGATTGATTGAGAAATTTAAACACACTTATGCAAATGTAAAAATTGAAAAATTGGAAACCATCAACTCTAAAGAATTGAATGCAAATGGTGAGACAGCGCTTGGATTGAATGTGAAGAATTTGATTCTCCGTTTAGCTGTTATTGGAGTAGTCTGTGTGATTTTGGTTGTGATGGGAAATGTATTGGTTTATCTCTTTAATCCAACAATCAATAGAGCAGGTGATTTTTCTCAATATCAAATTGATTTTGTAACAGAGATCACAACAATTGCCAACCTAGCAGATGTTTTGTCATACAAAAATGCTGGACAGGAATTGACTATCGTTAGCTCAAACAAAGCTATCCTAGATAAATTGAAACAAAATCAAGAGTCTTTAAAAGGAATGCATTTTGTCGATTTACAAGATGTGCCATCGCTTTTAGAAAGAGATACAGTCCTTCTTGTTGAAGAGTATGGAGTGACTCGTTATAAGAAATTTGAACAAAGTCTTCAAATTCTTAGAAACCTAAATCGTTCTATCCTCGGTGTAGCAACCTTTAAATTATAAGTATTCTGATGCATCAGGTCTTCAAAGTTGGCTAAGAGCCGATTTTGAAGGCTTTTTCTATCTGTCTGCAGAAATTTTCTTTTGGAGTCTCCTACAGAAGTTACCCTAGGGAAAATCTAGCCTGATAGAGGAGCCTTCTTTTGATAAAATCGTAAAAATCTAGTATAATAGATAGAACTGAAAGTATGAGGTTACTAGCAATGAAAATGAAACAAATTAGTGATACAACTTTGAAAATCACGATGTCTTTAGAGGATTTGATGGATCGTGGCATGGAGATTGCTGACTTTCTTGTTCCTCAAGAAAAAACAGAAGAGTTCTTTTATGCTATCTTGGATGAGTTAGAGATGCCTGATAGCTTTCTGGATACAGGCATGTTGAGCTTCCGTGTGACTCCAAAACCTGATAAGGTAGATGTCTTTGTAACTAAATCAAAGATTGACCAAAATCTAGATTTTGAAGACTTATCGGATTTGCCAGATATGGAAGAATTGGCTCAAATGTCTCCAGATGAATTTATCAAAACCCTGGAAAAAAGCATCGCAGACAAAACCAAGGATGATATCGAAGCCATTCAATCTCTAGAGCAAGTCGAAGCCAAGGAAGAAGAGCAGGAGCAGGAACAACAAGAAGTTGAAAGCAAGAAAGAGCCTTACATCTATTACATCCTTTCTTTTGCTAAGTTGGCTGACTTGGTGGCTTTTGCCCAGACAGTGACTTTTGAGATGGAAACTTCTGAACTCTACAAGATGAATGAGCGCTATTATTTGACCATTTTAGTGGATATTGGAAATCATCCAAGTCCATATCCAGCTTGGCTGTTGGCCCGTATGCGCGAGTTTGCGGATGATAGTGACATCAGTCGTTCAGTCTTGCAAGAGTATGGTCAAGTCTTGATGAATCACGATGCAGTACTTAATCTGCAAAAGATTGGTTCATAATTTTTAAAATCAATTTTCATCTATCAAGAAAGACGAATCATGGGATTCGTTTTTTCTTTTTTAGACTGAAATAGTGATTTACTATAATAGGAATTTTCACAAAATTCTGTTATAATGGCTATATTAGAAAATTTCGAGGAGACAAACATGACAGTTAAAATTGCTTTACTAGGATTTGGTACCGTTGCAAGTGGTGTGCCTTTCCTCCTAAAGGAAAATGGAGAAAAAATCAATCAATCAGCACATTCAGAGATTGAAGTTGCTAAGGTATTGGTCAAGGATGAAGAAGAAAAGAATCGCTTGCTTGCAGCAGGGAATGACTTTAACTTTGTAACCAATGTGGATGATATTTTATCAGACCAAGATATTACCATCGTAGTGGAATTGATGGGGCGTATCGAACCTGCTAAGACCTTTATCACTCGTGCCTTGGAGGCTGGCAAACACGTTGTTACTGCCAATAAGGACCTTTTAGCTGTCCACGGTGCAGAATTGCTAGAAATCGCTAAAGCTAATAAGGTAGCACTTTACTACGAAGCAGCAGTAGCTGGTGGGATTCCAATTCTTCGTACTTTAGCAAATTCCTTGGCTTCTGATAAAATCACGCGCGTGCTTGGGGTAGTCAACGGAACTTCTAACTTCATGATGACCAAGATGGTCGAAGAAGGCTGGTCTTACGATGATGCTCTTGCGGAAGCACAACGTCTAGGATTTGCAGAAAGCGACCCGACAAATGACGTGGATGGGATTGATGCAGCCTACAAGATGGTTATTTTGAGCCAATTTGCTTTTGGTATGAAGGTTGCATTTGACGATGTAGCCCACAAGGGAATCCGCAACATCACACCAGAAGATGTAGCTGTAGCCCAAGAACTTGGCTATGTAGTGAAATTGGTTGGTTCTATTGAGGAAACTTCTTCAGGAATTGCTGCAGAAGTGACTCCAACCTTCCTGCCTAAAGCGCACCCACTTGCTAGTGTGAATGGAGTAATGAACGCTGTCTTTGTAGAATCTATCGGTATTGGTGAGTCTATGTACTATGGACCAGGTGCTGGTCAAAAACCAACTGCAACAAGTGTTGTAGCAGATATTGTCCGTATCGTTCGTCGCCTGAATGATGGAACGATTGGTAAAGACTTCAACGAATATAGCCGTGACTTGGTCTTGGCTAATCCAGAGGATGTTAAAGCAAACTACTACTTCTCAATCTTGGCACCAGACTCAAAAGGTCAGGTCTTGAAGTTGGCTGAAATCTTTAATGCCCAAGATATTTCCTTCAAGCAAATCCTCCAAGACGGAAAAGAGGGTAACAAGGCGCGTGTCGTTATCATTACACACAAGATTAATAAAGCCCAGCTTGAAAATGTCTCAGCTGAATTGAAGAAGGTTTCAGAATTCGACCTCTTGAATACCTTCAAGGTGCTAGGAGAATAAGATGAAGATTATTGTACCTGCAACCAGTGCCAATATCGGGCCAGGTTTTGACTCGGTCGGTGTAGCTGTAACCAAGTATCTTCAAATCGAGGTCTGCGAAGAACGAGAAGAGTGGTTGATTGAACACCAGATTGGCAAATGGATTCCTCATGACGAGCGTAATCTCTTGCTAAAAATTGCCTTGCAAATTGTGCCAGACTTGCAACCTAGACGCTTGAAAATGACCAGTAATGTTCCCTTGGCGCGTGGTTTGGGTTCTTCTAGCTCGGTGATTGTTGCTGGGATTGAACTAGCCAACCAACTGGGTCAGCTCAACTTGTCTGATCATGAAAAATTGCAGTTGGCGACTAAGATTGAAGGACACCCTGATAATGTGGCTCCAGCCATTTATGGTAATCTCGTTATCGCAAGCTCTGTTGATGGACAAGTTTCTGCTATCGTAGCAGACTTCCCTGAGTGTGATTTTTTGGCTTATATTCCCAACTATGAATTACGCACTCGAGACAGTCGAGGTGTCCTTCCTAAGAAATTGTCCTACAAGGAAGCTGTTGCAGCTAGTTCTATCGCCAATGTGGCGGTTGCAGCCTTGTTGGCAGGAGACATGGTGACTGCTGGTCAAGCGATTGAGGGAGACCTCTTCCACGAACGCTATCGTCAGGACTTGGTGAGAGAATTTGCGACGATTAAGCAAGTGGCCAAAGAAAATGGTGCCTATGCAACCTACCTCTCTGGTGCTGGGCCGACAGTTATGGTCTTGGCTTCTCATGACAAGATGCCAACGATTAAGGCAGAATTGGAAAAGCAACCTTTCAAAGGAAAACTTCATGACTTGAAAGTTGATACCCAAGGTGTCCGTGTAGAAGCAAAATAAAGAATAGAAGATAGGATGGGGAAACTCTCGACCAGAGAGCTTCCTATCCTTTTTTTGAAAAGAAGTTTATACTCAATGAAAATCAAAGAGCAAACTAGGAAGCTAGCCGCAGGTTGCTCAAAGCACTGCTTTGAGGTTGCAGATGTAAGCTGACGTGGTTTGAAGAGATTTTCGAAGAGTATTAGTTAAAAACTTGATAAAGGAGAAATAAAGATGGCAGAAATTTATCTAGCAGGTGGTTGTTTTTGGGGCCTAGAGGAATATTTTTCACGCATTTCTGGAGTGCTAGCAACCAGTGTTGGCTACGCTAATGGACAAGTCGAAACGACCAATTACCAGCTGCTCAAGGAAACAGACCATGCAGAAACGGTTCAAGTAATTTACGATGAGAAGGTAGTGTCACTCAGAGAGATTTTACTTTATTATTTCCGTGTTATTGATCCATTATCAGTCAATCAACAAGGGAATGACCGTGGACGTCAGTATCGGACCGGAATTTATTACCAAGATGAAGCAGACTTGCCAGCTATCTACACAGTGGTGCAGGAGCAGGAGCGCATGCTTGGTCGAAAGATTGCAGTGGAAGTGGAGAAACTTCGCCACTATATTCTGGCTGAAGATTACCACCAAGACTATCTTAAGAAGAATCCTTCAGGTTACTGTCATATCGATGTGACGGATGCTGAAAAGCCATTGATTGATGCAGCAAACTATGAAAAGCCTAGCCAAGAGGTGTTAAAGGGCAGTTTATCAGAAGAATCCTATCGTGTTACCCAAGAAGCTGCTACAGAGACTCCATTTAGCAATGCCTATGACCAAACCTTTGAAGAAGGGATTTATGTAGACATCACGACGGGTGAGCCACTCTTTTTTGCCAAGGATAAGTTTGCCTCAGGTTGTGGTTGGCCAAGTTTTAGTCGTCCGATTTCTAAGGAGTTGATTCATTATTACAAAGACATGAGCCATGGAATGGAGCGAATCGAGGTTCGTTCTCGGTCAGGAAATGCTCACTTGGGTCATGTTTTCACAGATGGGCCTCGGGAGTTAGGTGGACTTCGTTACTGTATTAATTCTGCATCCTTGCGTTTTGTATCCAAGGATGAGATGGAAGAGGAAGGATATGGTTATCTACTACCTTACTTAAACAAATAAATTAGAGATGGTGGGTGCTTCCCATTTTCTTCATTTATAGAAAACGAATAGAAGGGATTTATGAAACACCTATTATCTTACTTCAAACTTTACATCAAGGAATCAATTTTAGCACCCTTGTTCAAGTTACTAGAAGCTGTTTTTGAGCTCCTGGTTCCCATGGTGATTGCAGAGATTGTTGACCAATCCTTGCCCCAGAAAAATCAAGGTCATCTCTGGATGCAGATTGGCCTGCTCCTTATATTTGCAGTGATTGGCGTTTTAGTGGCCTTGATAGCCCAGTTTTACTCAGCCAAGGCAGCAGTAGGTTTTGCTAAGGAATTGACAAACGATCTTTATCGTTATATTCTTTCCTTGCCCAAGGACGGCAGAGACCGTCTGACAACTTCTAGTTTGGTCACTCGCTTGACTTCGGATACCTACCAGATTCAGACTGGTATCAATCAATTCCTGCGTCTCTTTTTGCGAGCGCCCATTATCGTTTTTGGTGCCATTTTTATGGCTTATCGAATTTCAGCTGAGTTGACTTTCTGGTTCTTAGTCATGGTTGCCATTTTGACCATTGTCATTGTAGGGTTATCTCGATTGGTCAATCCTCTCTACAGTAGTCTCAGAAAGAAAACGGACCAACTGGTTCAGGAAACGCGCCAGCAATTGCAAGGGATGCGGGTTATTCGTGCTTTTGGTCAAGAAAAACGAGAGTTACAGATTTTTCAAACCCTTAACCAAGTTTATGCTAGATTACAAGAAAAGACAGGTTTCTGGTCTAGTTTATTAACACCTCTGACCTATCTGATTGTCAATGGAACTCTTCTCGTTATTATCTGGCAGGGCTATATTTCTATTCAAGGAGGCTTGCTCAGTCAAGGTGCTCTCATTGCTCTTATCAACTATCTCCTACAGATTTTGGTGGAATTGGTCAAGCTAGCCATGCTGATAAATTCTCTCAACCAGTCCTATATCTCAGCCAAGCGAATCGAGGAGGTCTTTGCTGAAGCTCCAGAAGATATTCATTCAGAATTAGAACAAAAGCAAGCTACCAGTGATCAGGTTTTACAAGTTCAAGAATTGACCTTTACCTATCCTGATGCGGCCCAGCCTTCTCTAAGAGATATTTCCTTCGATATGCAGCAAGGGCAAATCCTTGGTATCATCGGAGGAACTGGTTCTGGTAAATCAAGCTTGGTGCAACTCATCCTTGGACTTTATCCAGCAGACAAGGGGAGTATAGACCTTTATCGAAATGGATGTAGTCCTCGTAATCTTGAGCAATGGAGGTCTTGGATTGCTTATGTTCCCCAAAAGGTCGAACTCTTTAAAGGAACTATTCGTTCCAACTTGACTTTGGGTTTAAATCAAGAAGTATCTGACCAAGAACTCTGGCAAGCCTTGGAGATTGCGCAAGCTAAGGATTTTGTCAGTGATAAGGAAGGACTCTTGGATGTCCTAGTTGAGGCAGGAGGGCGAAATTTCTCGGGCGGTCAAAAACAAAGGCTGTCTATCGCACGAGCAGTCTTGCGCCAGGCTCCGTTTCTCATCCTAGATGATGCAACTTCGGCCCTCGACACCATTACCGAGTCCAAGCTCTTGAGAGCTATCCGAGAAAATTTACCAGACACGAGCTTAATCTTGATTTCTCAACGAACCTCGACGCTTCAGATGGCTGACCAGATTCTCCTCTTGGAAAAAGGTGAGTTACTAGCTGTTGGCAAGCACGAGGAATTGATGCAAACTAGTCAAGTCTATCGCGAAATCAATGCATCCCAACATGGTAAGGAGGACTAGTATGAGACGACAAACTGCAAACCAGACGCTCACACGCTTGGCAAAAGATTTAGCAAGCCATCCCTTCCTCCTTTTCCTAGCCTTTCTAGGAACTATTGCCCAGGTTGGCTTATCGATTTACCTACCTATCTTGATTGGGCAGGTCATTGATCAAGTCCTGGTGGCTGGTTCTTCACCAGTTTTTTGGCAGATTTTTCTCCAGATGCTCTTGGTAGTCATAGGAAATACTCTGGTACAATGGGCCAATCCTCTTCTCTATAATCGCCTAATCTTCTCTTATACCAGAGACTTGCGAGAGAGAATCATCCATAAGCTCCATCGTTTACCGATTGCTTTTGTGGATCGGCAGAGCAGTGGAGAAATGGTCAGTCGTGTGACCACAGACATAGAACAGTTGGCAGCTGGCTTGACCATGATTTTTAACCAATTTTTTATTGGTGTCTTGATGATTTTGGTTAGTATTCTAGCCATGCTGCAAATTCACCTCCTCATGACCCTCTTGGTCTTGCTGTTGACTCCACTATCCATGGTGATTTCACGCTTCATTGCCAAACGATCCTATCATCTCTTCCAAAAGCAAACAGAGACAAGGGGGATTCAGACTCAGTTGATTGAAGAATCTCTTAGCCAGCAAACCATTATCCAGTCATTTAATGCTCAGGCAGAATTTATCCAAAGGCTGCGTGAGGCTAATGACAACTATGCAGGTTATTCTCAGTCAGCTATCTTTTATTCTTCAACGGTCAATCCTTCGACTCGCTTTGTCAATGCGCTTATTTATGCCCTTCTAGCTGGAGTGGGAGCTTATCGTATCATGATAGGCTCTACCTTGACCATCGGCCGTTTAGTGACTTTTTTGAACTATGTTCAACAGTACACCAAGCCCTTTAACGATATTTCTTCAGTGCTAGCTGAGCTGCAAAGTGCTCTCGCTTGCGCAGAGCGTGTTTATGCTGTCTTAGGGAGTCCTGAGGTGGCTGAAAGTGGCAAGGAAGTCTTGACTAGTAACCAAGTTAAGGGAGCTATTTCCTTTAAACATGTCTCTTTTGGCTACCATCCTGAAAAGATTTTGATTAAGGATTTATCTATTGATATTCCAGCTGGTAGCAAGGTGGCTATTGTTGGTCCGACAGGTGCTGGAAAATCAACCCTTATCAATCTTCTCATGCGTTTTTATCCCATTAACTCTGGAGATATCTTGCTGGATGGGAAATCCATTTATGACTATAGTCGTGCCTCTTTACGCCAGCAGTTTGGCATGGTGCTCCAAGAAACCTGGCTCAAGCAAGGGACCATTCATGACAATATTTCCTTTGGAAATCCTAAAGCCAGTCGGGAGCAAGTGATTGCTGCTGCCAAAGTAGCCAATGCAGACTTTTTCATCCAACAGTTGCCGCAGGGTTACGATACCAAGTTGGAAAATGCTGGAGAATCTCTCTCTGTTGGTCAGGCCCAGCTTTTGACTATTGCCCGAGTCTTTCTGGCTATTCCAAAGATTCTTATCTTAGACGAGGCAACCTCTTCCATCGATACGCGGACAGAAGTGTTGGTACAGGATGCCTTTGCCAAACTCATGAAGGGGCGCACAAGCTTTATCATTGCCCACCGCTTGTCAACTATTCAGGATGCAGATTTGATTCTTGTCTTGGTGGATGGCGATATTGTGGAGCATGGCAATCATCAGGACCTCATGGCTAGAAAGGGCAAGTATTACCAAATGCAGCAAGCTGCCGCTTTTAGCTCTGAATAATCCTTTCTACTTTTAAATCTTATTGGCAAAAAAAGTTGCCTTTGGGTGACTTTTTTGTTACAATAGCTAGAAAAATTGTTCACTGTAAATTGTCTTTTAGAAAAGGAGCCTATAATGAAAGTCTTTCAGCATGTAAATATCGTGACTTGTGATCAAGATTTCCATGTTTATCTGAATGGAATCTTAGCAGTTAAGGATTCTCAAATCGTCTATGTTGGTCAAGAGAAGTCAGAGATTTTAGAGCAAGCTGAGCAGATTATAGACTATCAGGGAGCCTGGATTATGCCTGGTTTGGTTAATTGCCATACCCACTCTGCAATGACAGGATTGAGAGGAATCCGAGATGATAGCAATCTCCATGAATGGCTCAATGACTATATTTGGCCTGCAGAAGCTAAGTTTACTCCAGACATGACTACCAAGGCGGTCAAAGAAGCGCTGACAGAAATGCTCCAGTCAGGAACAACAACCTTCAACGATATGTATAATCCCAATGGAGTGGAGATTGAGCAGATTTATCAGGTAGTCAAAGCTTCCAAGATGCATTGTTATTTCTCACCGACCCTCTTTTCTTCAGAGGCAGAAACGACTGCTGAAACTATAAGCAGAACACGAGCTATTATAGAGACAATCATAGGATATGAAAATCCAAATTTCAAGGTTATGGTAGCCCCACATTCTCCCTACAGCTGTAGTAGAGACTTGCTGGAAGCGAGCTTGAAAATGGCAAAAGAGTTGGATATCCCCATCCATATCCATGTTGCTGAGACTAAGGAGGAGTCAGGAATTATCCTGAAAGGCTATGGCAAACGCCCCTTAGCCTTTCTAAAAGAACTGGGTTATTTAGATCATCCGTCTGTCTTTGCTCACGGGGTCGAATTAAACGAACGAGAAATTGAACGCTTGGCAACCTCTCAAGTGGCTATTGCGCACAATCCTATCAGTAACCTCAAACTGGCATCAGGAATCGCTCCAATCATCCAACTTCAAAAAGCAGGAGTGGCAGTCGGAATTGCGACAGATTCGGTTGCTTCCAATAACAATCTAGATATGTTTGAGGAAGGACGGACTGCAGCCCTTCTTCAGAAGATGAAAAGTGGAGATGCCAGACAATTTCCTATCGAAACAGCTCTCAAGGCGCTGACAATCGAAGGAGCTAGGGTCCTAGGAATGGAAGAACAGATAGGAAGTCTGGAAGTTGGTAAACAGGCAGATTTTCTCGTTATTCAACCACAGGGAAAAATCCATCTCCAACCTCAGAAAAATATGCTTTCTCACCTGGTTTATGCAGTCAAATCCAGTGATGTAGATGATGTTTATATCGCTGGAGAACTGGTTGTTAAGCAAGGTCAAGTCCTGACAGTAGAACTTTAGAAGAAAAATCACGAAAAAATTTTAAAAAAAGTTTGCAAAAATCTTGCATTCTTTTTTTGACTATGCTATACTTATATACGGTTTGAAAAAACTGCCTAAGACAGTAGGGGAGCTCGACTCATAAGTATCCTACCGAGGACAAAACGTATCATGTAAAAAGAAGCGTATTGTACTTTCGTGTCTAGGTTTGGGCGCGTTTTTCTTTTGAAAAATTTCCCCAAGCAAAATAATAACGGAGGTGAACACACTAATGAGTGAAGCAATTATTGCTAAAAAAGCGGAACTAGTTGACGTAGTAGCTGAAAAAATGAAAGCTGCTGCATCTATCGTCGTTGTAGACGCTCGTGGTTTGACAGTTGAGCAAGATACAGTTCTTCGTCGTGAGCTTCGTGGAAGCGAAGTTGAGTATAAAGTGATTAAAAACTCAATCTTGCGTCGTGCAGCTGAAAAAGCTGGTCTTGAAGATCTTGTATCTGTATTTGTTGGACCATCTGCAGTAGCATTTTCTAACGAAGATGTTATCGCACCAGCGAAAATCTTGAATGACTTTTCTAAAAACGCTGAAGCACTTGAAATCAAAGGTGGTGCAATCGAAGGCGCTGTCGCATCTAAAGAAGAGATTCTTGCTCTTGCAACTCTTCCAAACCGCGAAGGACTTCTTTCTATGCTCCTTTCTGTACTTCAAGCGCCAGTGCGCAACGTTGCTCTTGCAGTCAAAGCGGTTGCAGACAACAAAGAAGACGCAGCTTAATCTTAAGCTACGCAGCGTAGCCTAGCTACGAAAATCTATTATAAATTTAAAACATATTTGGAGGAAATAACAATGGCATTGAACATTGAAAACATTATTGCTGAAATTAAAGAAGCTTCAATCCTTGAATTGAACGACCTTGTAAAAGCTATCGAAGAAGAATTTGGTGTAACTGCAGCTGCTCCTGTAGCTGTTGCTGCAGCTGGTGCTGCTGACGCTGGTGCTGCTAAAGATTCATTCGACGTTGAATTGACATCTGCAGGCGACAAAAAAGTTGGCGTTATCAAAGTTGTACGTGAAATCACAGGTCTTGGTCTTAAAGAAGCTAAAGAACTTGTTGATGGTGCACCAGCACTTGTTAAAGAAGGCGTTGCAACTGCAGAAGCTGAAGAAATCAAAGCTAAATTGGAAGAAGCTGGAGCTTCAGTCACTCTTAAATAATAGAGCAACTACATTAGTAGCTTAAAAACATGATTAAACCGCTATTCTTAGGAGTAGCGGTTTTTATTTTTATGGGCTCTTTGTCAACTGTAGTGGGTTGAAGAAAAGCTAAGCTCGAGAAAGGACAA
>CAUPXP010000012.1:0-56052 GCA_963515455.1 Streptococcus mitis
TTAACCCCTTGACCAACGGACCAGAGTTGTTATTTTCAACTCTTACTATTATACCCACTTTTCAAACTTTGTCAACACCTTTTTTTAACTTTTTTTACTTTTTTGCATGAATTCCTAATGAGTACGGATGTCAAACTCTTTAAACACAATACGTAAGTCCCTTAGGACTCTTTGACGCCCTCGGAAGCGTTCATATCTTAAGACGCGTTCTAACTCTTCTTGTTGTTCTTTGCTTTGTTTATTTCTATAATTTCTTAGTGTTTCATGAAAGAGATAATAATCATCTAGCCACAGACCTCCCTCGCTTACTCGATGACTAATCTCACCTACTTCTTCATATGGTTCTTTATCATATCTCCGTTTGTGGCTTTCTTGCTTACGAAGATAATCTAAAATTCGATTCCGGAATTTTGTTTTGAAGTATTTACGTAAACGAGGAATATCTTCTACTAGTCCTTCTTCTCTACTAATCAATTCATGTAAGCAAATCATTCCCTCTTGGTCCCAGTCCGATAGCTCCCATAAATGAAGGTGATATTCATTTCTACACTTATATACAATTCCCTGGACTTCTTCATACAATTCTTTAATCATTCTTTTCCCCTTTCTGTGTACAGTCTAACAGATACAGAAACACTTTTGGCACATTTCATCCATTCTGCACCCTTCACCTCCTCAACTGCACAAAAAAGAGAGGCTCAGCCTCTCTAAGGGTTATTTTTCATCATTCATTTTTGACTTTACTTCATCATAAGATAATGCATGAGATTCCTCTTCTACGGTTTCAGGCATCTTTCCTGTTTCATAAAGAGCTTTAATTTGTGTACTATCCAATGTTTCGTATTTCAATAATGCTTCTGCAATCAACTTGTGAGTTTCACGATTTGACTGAATAATTTCAGCAGCTTTATTTCGTGCTTCATTCAATAATGAACGAACTTCTTCGTCAATTTCATAAGCTGTTTGTTCTGAAATTAATTTTTGAGGACTCTGTCCCCCAAACATAGCATGGTTTCCTTCATATTGTACTGGGCCAAGTTTTTCACTCATACCGTACTCTGTAACCATTGCACGCGCCATTTGTGTCGCTTGTTCAAAGTCGTTTGAAGCTCCTGTAGTTTGGACATTAAAGATAATTTCTTCAGCTACACGTCCACCCATTAAGCCAGCCAATTGCTCTTTCATATCTTCTTTAGATAGAAGCATTTGGTCTTCCTTAGGAAGTGCAATCATATAACCACCTGCACGTCCACGTGGTACGATAGTAACTTTATGAACAACACGAGCATTCGACAAGACTAGACCAACAATAGTATGTCCTGCCTCATGGTAGGCAACCAATTCACGTTCTTTTTGTGAAACTGTCTTATCTTTCTTAGAAGGACCAGCAATAACTCTATCTTCTGCTTCATCAATATCTGAGGCATCAATTATCGATTTATTGCGACGAGCAGCGACTAAAGCAGCTTCATTCAATACATTCTCTAAATCAGCACCAACAAAACCTGGAGTTTGTTGAGCCACTAATTTCAAATCAACATCTTCTGCTAAAGGCTTGTTCTTAGCATGAACTTTCAAGATTGCTTCACGACCTTTAACATCAGGACGGCCAACCAATACTTTTCTATCAAAACGTCCTGGACGCAAAAGGGCAGGGTCCAGTACATCTGAACGGTTTGTCGCAGCGATGACAATAATTCCTTCATTTCCCTCAAAACCATCCATCTCAATCAAGAGTTGGTTCAAGGTTTGTTCACGTTCGTCATTACCTCCGCCAAGACCGACTCCACGTTGACGTCCAACAGCATCAATTTCATCGATAAAGATGATAGCTGGTGCTGCTTTTTTGGCATCTTCAAAAAGAGAACGAACACGACTAGCTCCAACTCCGACAAACATTTCTACAAAGTCAGAACCTGAGATACTAAAGAATGGAACACCTGCTTCTCCGGCGACTGCCTTAGCAAGCAAAGTTTTACCTGTTCCTGGAGGTCCCTCCAAAAGAACACCTGCTGGAATACGGGCTCCAAGTTTCGTAAATCGTTTTGGATCTTTTAAGAATTCAACAACTTCAACTAGTTCTTGTTTTTCTTCTTCAGCTCCAGCAACATCTGAAAATCTTACTTTAATATCTTCTTTATTTGCGGCTTTAGCCTTACTACGTCCAAAACTCATTGGGTTACGGCCATTATTTCCTCCCATATTTCCCATCATAGAGAATAGGAAGAAGAAAAGAATACCGAATGGCACAATGGATACAAGAATATTAATCCACATACCACTTGAACTTTCATGTTTAACAGTTACTTCCGCTTTATGGTCAGAAGCAAGCTTTTGCAATTCTGATACTGTAGTGTCTGAAGGAAGAATAATACTTGAAAATTTCTCTACTGTTGTAGCAGCAGGAGAAAAGAACTGAATGCCTGTTTCTTCTTTACTTGTTTTAGGATTTTTATAGACACCCGAAACTTCGATAACACTACCATTTGGTTGGTAAGTCAATTCTTTTACATTGTCATCGGTAATTTCTTTTACCAATTCTGTATAATTAATTTGCTCACTTTTCCCTGCAACACTACCTGTACTAAAATACTGATAAGCTGTAACTAGGAAAAAAATAAGTAATAACCATAGAAAAGGATTTTTAATTAAACCATTATTTTGTTTTTTCATTAAAAATTGTTCTTTCTAATTTGAATACACTTCTTCTTTCAATACTCCAACATAAGGAAGGTTACGATAATTTTCTTTATAGTCTAACCCATAACCGACTACAAACTCATTTGGAATAGTAAAGCAGGTATAGTCAGCTTCAATTTCTACAACACGTCCCTCTGGTTTATCCAACAAGGTTGCAATTTTAACAGAAGCTGCTTCTCTTGCAATAAACATATCTCGCAAATTCTTCAAAGTTTGACCTGTATCAATGATATCTTCTACAAATAGAACATGTCTTCCTTTGATATCTTGAGTCACATCTTGTTTAATATTGATAACACCACTACTTGCTGTTCCACCATGGTAGCTAGAAACCATCATGAAGTCCATTTCAATATGTGTATCAATATGTTTGACCAATTCAGCCATAAAAGGAATAGATCCTTTTAAAATCCCAACTAAAATTGGATTTTTTCCTGCATAGTCTTTGGTTAATTGAGCACCTAATTTTTTAGCAGCTTCTGTAATTTCATCGTGTGAAACGAGGATTTTTTTAATATCGTTTTCTAACATTTTTTTACCTATCTATTTTTTCTATATAAAGTACAGTGTTCATTATATCATTTTTCGTGTTTTTACTCAAATTACTGGTCGCAATTCCCAAAATTGAGACAATTTCACCAAATTGCTCAATAATCAGAGCTGATTTTCGCTTTTCCATAGGAATTTTCAAATCAATAAATAGACGTCTGAGTTTTTTTCTATGCCCATTTTGAATCAAAACATCTCCTGTTTTTCGATGACGAATGTGTATGGATGTTTCGCGTGAAACAGGTACCTGCTGAATTAATTCACCTTCTAAAGGAGGGCCAAAGGAAAATAAATAACCTTGGTAAGATACCTGATTTTGATAGTGTAACACAAGTTCATCTTCCTTTTCATCAGCCTGCGGACTGATTTTACAAATCTGAAACTGTTGATACTCTTTTATCAATTCATAACCATTTTTAATCGGATGACGATACTGACTTTTAGTTTTTAAAATTTGTCTAACTTCAGCAAACTGAGCTTTTGTAAGATTCAAATCTGGAAAACGATTCAGATAAGTTTGAAGTAAAACTCTTTGTGTCGACTCAGAGTAAGACAATAGCTGCTCTAAATTTTCTACATCAATATTCTTTGATAATTCAGCTATTGCCAAATCATAATCTAAAATTTCATTTCCGATACTTAAGATTGCATCTCTAAATCGAAGATTTTCTTTTTCCAATTCTGGTAAGTAAACGTTTCGAATACGATTGCGAAAATAATGATTTTCCTTATTTGATGTATCTTCAAAGTGAAAAATTGAAGGAAAGTCTTTTTTCTGAAAATACAAGAAGGGCCGAATGATTTCTATCTCTCCTACTACTTGCTTCTCCTTAATTCCTGATAGATAGCGCAAACGAGTGCCTCGAATCAAACGCATCAAAATCGTTTCCACCTGGTCATCAGCATGGTGGGCAGTAACTAAAGCTGTCGCACCTGTCTTTTTCATGACCTCTTGAAAAAAATCATAACGAAAATGTCGAGCACGCGCTTCTGAAAATTCTCCTGAAAAATCGCTGATATAAATAGGAAGCTCTGCTTCAGCAGCTAACTTCCTTAATTCCTGTTCTTCCCAATCTGATTCTACTCTCTGCTTATGATTCACATGGGCTAAAATCAGTTCGATTTCTAACTCTTTTTGATAAGTAGATAATACCTTAAATAGAAACATAGAATCTAACCCACCAGAAAGAGCTAGCACCACCTTAGCATGCTTTTTGAAATATCCCTTCTTGAGAAAATGATTTAAAAAATCTTGTTCCCTCATTTTAGAACCTCATAAACATCCTTGGCTATCTGAGAAATTGTATCATAATCAGAATTCTTAGTGAAAATAGAAAGAATAAATGGAGAATCTGCGTAGACGACACCCGTATCATGCTTAAATTCGTCCGCATCCCCAATTTTATGAGCTACCTTCACAGAAACACCTTTGGCAATTCGCTGATTATCAAAATCTGTTTTAGTCAAAGACTCTAGCACAAATCCATTTTGATTATAAATGGCTTCCATGACCTTCCCGGCCATCTTGGAAGAAATCAATTTTTCTTTTGGATCCCAATCATCTCCCATAATGGCAGACATCTTAGATTTAAATGTGGCATCAGATTGGTTTGAAATGTAATAACCCAATATATTATGAGCTACATTATCAGATTCTTTTGATACTTTCGTAATTAAATCCTTTAAAGAATATTCTTTATTATCCTCTTTTTTAGGAAGACTACCACTTCCCTCTGGTTTATAAGAACCTGGAAAATCATTGACTGCAGATACGTATTTTACAGTCGTATCTAACTGATAAAGACCCTCATTTATTTTTTCTTGCGCATAATAGAGATAAGGGAGTTTCAAAACGCTGGCTGCATACATCTTTTCATCTTGATTGATACCAGCTTCTTTTCCAGTAGTCAGTTGCTTAACATAAATAGAGAAAGAATCTTTCTGATATTTTTCAGATAACATTTCTTGAACTTTACTCATCCGATTATCTTCTTCAGAAGTTGATTCTTTAGCTACCCATCCAGCCTGATCAATATGTAGAAATTCTCTTCCTTCTACAAACATGGTCTTGTCGATTGATACTTGCGAATAAGCTGATAAGGATGATTTCACTTCTTTTAAATCATAAGGGCTATTATACAGTTTAAAGTCAGATTCTAACCATACTTTTTTTATTGTTGGAGTTATCTCTGATTGATCATATAAAAATCGTTTGTCCGCAGCTATAAATTGATGATTTGATAGCTTAAATACCGGAATTCCTTGTTTATTTAAGCGCCACTCAGTTACTTGGAAACTTGTTTTGGGAGTCAATTTCCCAGATTCCACTACTAAATCTTCATTCGCATAAACAGGAACTTCTCCATAAACCATAGGAGAATTTAGCTTTTCTCTAAAATAAATACCAAAGTCAGATTGTGAAAGGTAATAAATTTCTTTCGAAGTATAGACGACTTCTTTTTCTGTACTAACAACTTTTGAAATGGTCAAAAAACTTGGTAGCAACAAAATAATTAAGAATTTACGCATTCTTCCTTTCCTTTTCTTCTTGTAAACGCAATAATTGATTTTTATCAGCCAACTCTTCCAGCTTTTCATCTGATAAACTCAAAAATTGCTCAATTACATCTAATAAATTTTCCATTTTATCACCTTTGAAGCAAGTCAGGAATCGTATAAACTATTTCCCTCGACTTAGAATAATAGTACTTCGCTCGTGTATATTTGGCAGCATAATCCTCATCTTTCAACTTGGTAGCAAATGCCGTCTCCTTATCCTTTTCATCACTCAAAGTCTGATACTGAGTTTGCAAGTCTGCTAGTTGCTGACGTCTTTGGAGTAATTGTTGATAGCTCTGCGCTAAATTAAAAGTTGGCAAGATAAATAATAGCATAATCAAAATCAATACCCACCCCATAAAACGATTCCGTTTTTGCCGTTCTTTCATCAGGTAGCGACGGCGTTGGTGTTCATTTTGAATAAAAGAATTATTCAATTGTACAATATTTTTAGACATTTTCTTCTACCCGTGTTTCACTGATAATTTCATACATGCCTGCTGCATCTTCTTTTTTTGTACTATCTTTCATCTCTAGTACTTTGACAAGTAGCAACTTGTTTCCAAAACGAATTTCAACTTGGTCATTAACTTTCAAATCCGTTGAACTTTTGGCCAAAATTCCATTCACCTTGATTCTACCTTTATCTGCTACTTCTTTTGCGACTGTACGACGCTTGATAATTCGCGATACTTTTAAATATTTGTCTAATCTCATCCTTATTACCTCAACTTATTATTGTACCATTTTTATCTATTTTATAGAAGAAAAATATCAAATGGAATTTTCTTTCTTAGACTCTTTTATCTCTAATAAACTTTCTCCAAAAATCAGCAGACCTTCTAAAATTTCATAATCTTTCTTATTTCGGACATCAAATACAAGCTCCATTGATCCCTTATTCTCAGTGATGCCTGCTTTTAAGTTCGTTGCGGATAAAGCTTTAAAATAATCTTGAGCTAAAAACAGTCGTTGAGTGACTTTTTCAAATTGAACTGTAATTTTATTATCTTTTCTTTCCACACGTTGAACAAAGACCTTGTCCAAATATGACTTAACCAAACCAATCTCTAAAAGATAGGCTACCACATCTGGGTATTCTCCAAAGCGGTCCAGCAGCTCTTCTTGTAACTCTTCGTAATTGACACGGTTGTCAATTTGACGAATTTTCTTGTAAATTTCAATCTTATGTCGTTGATCAGAAATATAAGTATCAGGAAGATAGGCATCAATTTGTAAAATCAATTCGGCATTACCTTTGGTTCTTGTATTCCCATTACCATGTCGTTTAGCAATAGCTTCCTCTAGTAACTGCGAATACAATTCAAAACCAACAGAATCAATGAAACCAGACTGGGATTTTCCTAGGAGATTCCCTGCTCCACGAATCGAAAGATCTCGCATAGCAATCTTAAATCCGGATCCCAATTCTGTAAATCCTTTAATCGCTTCTAATCTCTTCTCAGAGACTTCACTGATTGATTTTTCTGGACGATACATGAGATAGGCATAAGCAATACGATTACTACGACCGACTCTTCCTCTTAACTGATACAAGGTTGACAAGCCCATATGATCCGCATTCTCAATAAATAAAGTATTGGCATTTGGAATGTCCACCCCTGTCTCAATAATGGTAGTCGTTACTAAAATATCGTATTGTCCTTCAATGAAGTCTAATAGAGTATTTTCCAACTGAATCTCACTCATTTGCCCATGAACATAGCCAATCGAAGCCTCTGGAATCAACTCCTGTAATTCGGAAACCTTCTGGTCAATTGTGTCAACTTTATTGTAAAGATAGTAAACTTGACCTCCACGCTCCATTTCACGCAAGACCGCATCACGAATGACACTGTCATTCTTTTCCAAAACATAGGTTTGCACTGGATAACGATTAGTCGGCGGAGTTTCAATAACAGACAAATCTCTGATTCCCAGCATAGACATGTGAAGGGTACGAGGAATTGGCGTAGCGGTCAAGGTCAGGACATCTACTTGTTTTTTCAGTTCTTTCAAGGTTTCCTTATGCTTGACACCAAATCGCTGTTCCTCATCAATAATCATCAAGCCCAAATCAGCAAACACAACATCTTTAGACAAAACACGATGTGTTCCAATCAAAATATCGACTTGACCGTTTTTCAATTTTTCAAGTGTTGCAGTCTGCTCTTTTTTACTTCTAAAGCGACTCAATACATCAATATTAACTGCAAAATTTTGGAATCGTTCCTTAAAATTGGTATAGTGCTGTTGCGCTAAAACCGTCGTCGGAACTAGAACGACAACCTGTTTGTGATCATTGACAGCCTTAAAGGCTGCACGCATTGCAACTTCAGTCTTTCCAAAACCAACATCCCCAACTAAAAGTCGATCCATTGGCTGAGAATCTTGCATATCCCTCTTGATTTCCTCAATACTACGAAGTTGATCATCCGTTTCAACATAAGGAAATGCATCATCAAAAGCATGTTGATCTTCATCATCAGCTGAAAAAGCAAAACCCTTCAACTGGCTGCGTTCAGAATAAAGTTTAATTAAATCGTCTGCTATATCCTCTACCTGGTTCTTAACCTTTTGCTTAGCCTTTTTAAAATGACCGTCATTTAATTTATTGAGTTTTGGAGCTTTACCATCACTTGAAATATATTTAGACAGTAACTGAATCTGTTCCACAGGGATAGAAATTTGATCACCATTTTGGTATTGGACACTGACATAATCGCGATGAATTCCCTTGATTTCAATTGTTTCAATTCCTAGATATTGACCAATCCCATGGATATGATGGACAACATAGTCCCCTTTTTCAAGTTCATTGTAATCTTTTAATCTCTCTGCATTCGAAACATGTTGTCTTCGAAAACGACGTTTTAATTTCTTTTGAAAAATCTCATGTTCAGTTATCAATAAAATCTTTTCATCTACAAAATGAAAACCATGTCTTAGGTTACTCTCAATTAAGTTTACAGATTGTTGACAGATTCTTGACTTATCTCTGGAATCCAATTTAATCTGATATTCCTCTAACATATCCTCCAATGCCTTACTTCCCATTGAATTGCTAGATTGCAGGATAATAGTATAATTCATTTTTTTGTATCGTTCAATTTCTTCTTTTAGAAAAGAAAACTGATTGAAAAATTCCTGCATAGGATATTGATTGAATTGATAAATTTTGTCAAACTTGAGATTTCCTAACCCCTTTTGTAGATTAGAGAAAAAGGTAACCGGACTCTGTTTTTTATATATTTGCTCTGTATCTGCAAAATACTGCATCTCAGAAAATGCTTTACTGTTCTGTAATTCTTCTGTAAAGTATTGTGCTAATTCTCTTTCAAAGACTTCATACTGATTCATTAATTTTTGATAATCATCAAAGAATATTGGGGTATCTTTTTCAATGTAGTCAAAAACAGTCCATGTCTTGTCATAGCACAAAGATAAAAACTTCCGAGAATATGCATGACTTTGTTTTTGGTGAAAACTTGAAAGAATTTCTTCTAGATAGGATTTCAAAATCGGTGATAACGTTTTTGAAATTTGTTTTTCTAAAGCTGACTGACCTCGTTGATAATCCTTTTCTCTCAAAAGTATATCGGTAGCTGGAAAGATAGTGAGTTCTGTCTGATTTTCTTTCGATAATTGTGTTTCGACTTCAAATGACCTGATACCATCAATTTCATCACCAAAAAACTCAATTCGACAAGGTTCTAACTGGGATATTTCAAAAATATCTAAAATATCTCCTCGCAGACTAAATTCGCCCTGAGTTTGTACTTGAGTAACTTTTCGATAACCAATTTCCTTTAACTGATGGATAAGCGCGTGTTGGTCATATTCTTCACCAACTGAGATTTTTACAATACTATCTCTGAATACATTGGGAGACGGTAAAATCAATCGACTTGCTGCGATATTACAAACTAAAATCCCTTTCTTAGATGGATTAGTCAAAAAACGTAATGCTTCAACCCGTGAGATGATTTTTTCTTGTGAAGACATCAAAAACTCGACCATAGGGGAATCATCTACCAAAAATGGATAGACAAATTCCTCACCCAAGATAGAAATAAGATCACTAATAAGCCCTTCTGCGTCTCCATAAGTGGACGTCAATAACACAATCTTCTCTTCTTTTTCTAAACTGCTTGCAATTGCAAGAGCCTTAGTAGACGTTGATAAACCAAGTATTAGTTGTCTTTTCTTATCTGTCAGATTTTGATGCCATTTTTTAATCTGATCATTTTCTGAGAATAAATCTAATAAGGTCACCATTTATCCATTATACCTCTGCATTGTTTTCTCAAAATTTTTCTCTTGTAAATAGTAATTTACAGAATCGTCAACTTTGTCAATAGACTGTAAAATACCAATATAATCATCCTTGTCAAAGGTACTCAAAACATGGTTAACAACTGACATGCCATTTTTAGGTCTTCCGATTCCAATCTTAGCACGGTTAAAGACCTGAGTTCCAATATGTTGAATAATAGACTTGATACCATTATGACCACCTGCGGATCCCTTTGCTCTTAAACGAATCTTTCCAACTTCCATGTCAAGATCATCGTAAATGATGAGTAAATCTTCAATATCCAAACCATAGTAAGTCAATAAAGCATGAACCGCTTTTCCACTTTCATTCATAAATGTCGTTGGTTTAACAAGATAAATTTTTTCTCCATTGAAGAAAAAAGATGCTAGATCAGCTTGAAATATCTTATCGTGTGTAAAAGTGACATTCTGTTTCTTCGCTAGTTGATCAATCAACATAAAACCAACATTGTGTTTGGTCTCAAAATATTTATCTCCTGGATTTCCCAAGCCTACAAGTAATTTGGTCATTTATTTTTCCTTTCAAAAGCCAAAAGGGTTGGAATTTTTTTCCAACCTAATTGACACCATTTATTAATTTTTTAGACATTAAAGCGGAATTCCATGATATCGCCATCTTGAACGATATATTCTTTTCCTTCTTCACGCAAACGTCCAGCTTCTTTTACGGCCTTTTCAGATCCATATTTCACCAAATCATCGTATGACATGGTTACTGCACGAATAAAGCCTTTTTCAAAGTCTGAGTGGATAATACCAGCTGCTTGAGGAGCCTTCATACCACGTTTGAAGGTCCAAGCGCGAACTTCTTTTTCACCAGCTGTGAAGTAAGTTCCCAATCCAAGCAAGTGGTAAGCTGCACGCGTCAACTTGTCAACGCCTGATTCTGTCAATCCAAGTGCTTCAAGAAACTCTTGCTTGTCTTCATCGTCTAACTCAGAAATTTCTTCCTCAGCACGCGCAGAAATAACGACTACTTCAGCATTTTCTGTCGTTGCAAATTCACGAATTTGTTTGACATAGTCGATAGAGTCAGGTTCTGAAACCACATCCTCATCCACATTGGCAACATAAAGAACTGGTTTAGTCGTCAAAAGGAAGAGACCTTTGACAATTTTTTGTTCTTCATCTGTAAATTCGATGGTGCGAGCTGATTTTCCATCTTCAAGGACTGGTTTAATCTTTTGAAGAACATTGAATTCTGCTACTGATTCTTTATCTTTTTGCGTACGTGCCATCTTTTCTACACGCGCATATCGTTTGTTCACTGATTCTAAGTCAGCAAGAATCAATTCCAGGTTAATGGTATCAATATCTGCAAGTGGATCTACAAAGGCGTCTTCACGTCCTTGCTCGCGCATCACATTTTCATCATCAAAAGCACGAACTACGTGAACAATCGCATCTACTTCACGAATATTGGCCAAGAATTTATTCCCTAGCCCTTCTCCTTTTGAAGCTCCTTTTACAATCCCTGCAATATCTGTAAATTCAAATGTTGTTGGCACTGTCTTTTTAGGAGTAATCATTTCAGTCAATTTTTGTAGACGTTCATCTGGAACTTCTACCATTCCAACGTTTGGGTCAATCGTTGCAAATGGGTAGTTAGCTGCCTCTGCTCCTGCTTTTGTAATTGCATTAAATAGTGTTGATTTACCAACGTTTGGCAAACCAACGATACCTGCTGTTAAAGCCATATTTTCTCATTCTCCGTTTTCATTTCAATCCCTAATATTATAACACAAAAAGGGAAAACTTGCTAACCCTCTAACTAAGGGTTTTCAGTCAATAATTTTATTCATTTTTCGATCAAAATCATAGCGTCCCATCATGACAACATGGTCACAATTACTGCATTTGATTTTGATATCTGCCCCTACACGTGTAATTTCCCAACGATTTGCTTTTTTACCAGTTGACTTGATAGTACAAGCGTGTGGTTTTTTCATTTCAACAAAATTTCCAACTTGATACATACTACTCTCCTTTTCTTTTTCGATTATATCATAAAAGAGGCGAGCTAGGCTCAACCTCTTTCACTTAATTTGTACGAACTGGTGTAATAAGCTGCATGAAGTCCTCGTCAGTATCTGCTGGCACAAGAGTAAATGGACGAACAGCTGAGATAAAGCTAATAGTCACCTTTTCGCTATTTAAAGCCTTGAGTGAATCAATCAAGTAAGTTGGGTTGAAACTAATAGTCAAATCTTCACCAGTAACCTGATCAGTATCGATTTCTTCGTTTACTTTACCAACTTCTGGAGAATGAACATGGGCGCTAACAATCCCATCTTTAATTTCAAGTTTTACAGTACCATTTTGAGTCGCACTTGATAAAAGACGAGCACGCTCCATTGACTGGCGTAAGTTTACCACATCAAAAGTAATAGTAGTGTTAAAGTCTGTTGGAATCAAGCGATCTGTATCAGGATAGTTTCCTTCTAGGAGACGAGTATAGAAGCTAATATTTTCGCTTCTAAAGAGAATTTGGTTATTGGCAAAGAAAATCTCTACAGTTTCAATATCATCTGTAAATACCGCTGAAAATTCGCGTAGAGAACGGCTAGGAATGACAACATCAAAATCATCACTATTTTTTTCAAGCGTTAATTTTTTCTGGCTTAGACGATGAGAGTCTGTTGCCACTGTTTTTAGCTCCTTGTGCTGACTCAATACAAAATGAACACCTGTCAAAATTGGACGACTCTCTTGTGTACTTGCAGCAAAAGCTGTTTCATTGATAATTTTCTTGAGTAATTTTGTTTCAAGAACCAAAGGAGTGCTTGCTGAAATTTCTTGGATTCGTGGGTACTGTTCGCTATCTTTTCCTTTTAGGGTAATTTCTGATTTTCCACTGGTTAAAACAATTTGATTTTGTTCAATTTCTTTAAAATCAAGAGTCACATCAGGTAGACTAGATACCACATTGATGAAGAAAGAAGCTTCAAGAAGAATCGAACCTAAAGAAGTAATTAACAAACCAGCATCTTCATTTTTTTGAGAAATAAAATTTTCAATTGAAATCTGACCATTTGAACCAATTAAAGTAACACCTTCATTGGTCACGTCAATTTTGACAGTTGATAAAATAGGAATGGCATTTTTAGAACTAATAGCTCTCTTAGTAATATTTAAGGCTTGTAGAAATAAATTTTTATTAATTGAAAAATGAATCATGGATTCTCCTTTATTTATTTTTAGTATTAGAAGGATAATAGTAATAATAGAGTCTGTGTAATCTGTGGAAAACAGCCTTTAAACAAGTTATATCAAGTTTTTTAGCTTGTTTAAAAAATGTGGATAAAAAAGATAAAAAAGCGAAAGTTATCCACAAGTTATTTTATTTTCTTTTTGATTGATTCAATTTCTAAACGTAAATTATCGTCTTCATCAATCAAAGATTTAATTTTTGCATGGGCATGAATGACTGTTGTATGATCTTTTCCTCCAAATTCCTTCCCAATTTTTGGCAGACTGTTATCTGTCAGTTCTCTAGATAAATACATGGCTACTTGACGGGCTAAAACAATATTTTGAAGGCGTCTGCTTCCCTTCATTTCTTTGACACTGACACCATAAAAATTACCAACTTCATTTTGGATTTTATCAATTGGGATGACGAGCATTTGGCTAACATCTTGTTTGCGAGCTCTAATAGCTTCTGCAGCAATATCAATAGTGATATCCTTGATGTTTTTTACTCTGGCAATTAAAGTGATGTCGTTGATGGCTCCCTCAAGATCTCGAACATTTGAATCAAATTGCCCAGCTAGGTATTCTAGAGTATCACTTTGGAAATTGTAGCCTAAATGTTCCGTTTTACTTTGTAAAATGGCAATACGTGTTTCAAAGTCAGGGGGTGTGATAGTTTGTGTCAATCCCCAACTAAAGCGCGTGACAAGCCTCTCCTCGAGCCCTTCTAGATGTTTTGGACTACGATCACTCGTTAGGACAATCTGTTTTTGCTTGTCATGAAGGGCGTTAAAGGTATTGAAAAATTCTTCCTGAGTTGCGACTTTTTTTCCGCTGAGTGACTGGATATCATCGATTAACAAAAGATCAAGACTACGATAGGTTTTTTTAAACTTTTCCATTTCCCCAAGTCTTAGGTGATCAAGAAAGTCATTAATAAAGCTTTCAGCAGGAATGTATTTAACACGCGCATTTGGAATATTTTTTAGAATTTCATTTCCAATAGCGTTCAACAGGTGAGTCTTACCAAGCCCAGGTCCTCCATAGATAAAAAGAGGGTTATAGGTCAAAGCCAAATCTTCAGAGACAGCCAAAGCGGCTGATACTGCCCAAACATTTCCATCCCCTTGAATAAAATTATCAAAGGTATACTTTTCTTTTAACCCAGTATCCGAATAAGGAATAGATGCTAACTTTGGACTATAGTCATAAAGAGTTGAATTTGTAGCTTCTTCAACTTGTGAGATAGCCGTATCTTGAGGTTTAGTGAAAATATAGTGGGGAGTTATCTCAGCATCATAAATTTCAAATCCGGCAACTACAATAATATCTTTTAGTTGTTTTTCCCAGACCATTTCCATTTCAGATCGTGGTAAAAATATAGTGGCAACATTTTCCTCTACCTTGATGAGTTCAGCTTGAATAGCATAGAAATCATACATGGATCGAGTCAGTCTTTCTTGAGCAAATTCTAATATACGATTCCAAAATTGTTTTTCTTTCAATCCTTTCTCCTCCTTTACTATTTAAAAGTTTAATACTAGACCTATTTTACCATAGAAAACAAGAATTTTCCACAAGCTGTGAAAAATAATCCACAATGTTACCAAGTTTTATCCACAGGTTGGGGATAAAAGCAGAAACTATTGATTTATTAAGCTTTTTATTGAAAAAAATAGTGGATAACCTTGTGAGATAAAAAAATAAAAGAACAGCCTTATTTCAGGCTGTTGATAATTCTACTGTATTCTTCTTGATTTGAAAAAGAAATAATGATTTTTCCACTATCTTTTTTAAACATTTTGATTTCTACATCTAATCCGAGTAGTTTTTTTAACTGCTCTTCTTCTTTTTTTATGAAGTAATTAGTTTTTTGCTGTTTCTTTTGTTTTTTCTCTGTCAGAAGAGTTTCTAACTTCCTTACAGAAATATCTTCTTCTATAATCCGTTGAAAGAAATAGTCTTGTTGTTCCTTATTCAACCCAACTAGCGAACGAGCATGTGCTTGTGATAGTTTGCCATTTTCTACTTCTGAGAGAATCTGTTCTGGCAAGGAAAGCAAACGAATGGAGTTGCTGATATATGGACGAGACTTGCCCATTTTATCTGCAATTTCAGCATGGGTGAATCCTTTCTCTACGAGAGATTCATAGGCGCGTGCTTCTTCTATAGGATTTAAATTTTCTCTCTGCAAATTTTCAATAATGGACTGGACCATCATCTCTTGGTCTGAAAGCTGTTTAACAACAGCTGGGATAGACCTTAGACCAGCTAAAAGTGAAGCACGATAGCGTCTCTCTCCTGCAAGGATTTCATAACCAATAACAGGAGATTGACGAACAATAATCGGTTGAATGAGCCCATTTTCTTTGATAGACTGTGCTAGTTCATCTAGTTTTTCTCTATCAAATTCTTTTCGAGGTTGATAGGGATTTTTTTGTATATCCGTGATAGAAATCATTTCAAATTTTTCCATGATTCTACACTAACACATCTTTTCTCTTATGTAAAGCTTTCTTTACATAGATGTCAATTAAGATTCTAAATCACCTGAACTCTTGTCAAGTTTAATAGATGTAGTTTCTTCTTTACCGTTACGATAGTAAGTTATCTTAATGGTGTCTCCGATAGAATGATTGTAAAGAGCACTTTGTAAGTCTGTTGATGAAGCAATGTCTTTGTCATCTACTTTTGTAATAACATCGTATTTTTCAAGGTGACCATTGGCAGGCATATTACTTTGTACAGAACGAACAACGACACCAGATGTTACGTTACTTGGAATATTCAGTCTTCTAATGTCACTTGTATTAATATTTGAGAGATTGACCATTTGGATGCCCAAAGCTGGACGAGTCACTTTTCCGTTCTTTTCTAACTGTTCAATAATATTGATAGCATCATTTGCAGGGATTGCAAAACCAAGACCTTCTACAGATGTTCCTCCATTTGTGGCAATTTTACTTGAGGTAATTCCGATAACCTGTCCTTGAATATTGATTAGTGGGCCACCAGAGTTACCTGGGTTAATAGCAGTATCAGTTTGGATGGCTTTTGTAGAAATGGCTTGTCCATCTTCAGATTTTAAAGATACATTTCGATTAAGACTAGATACGATACCTTGAGTGACAGTATTTGCATATTCAGAACCCAATGGGCTACCAATAGCAATAGCAGTTTCTCCTACGGTTAACTTGCTAGAATCACCAAACTCAGCTACTGTTGTCACTTTTTCTGAAGAGATTTTGACGACAGCAATATCAGAGAAAGTATCCGCTCCGACAATTTCTCCAGGTACTTTAGTTCCATCTGACAAACGAATATCTACTTTACTGGCGCCATTTATAACGTGATTATTGGTGACGATGTAAGCTTCTTTATCATTCTTTTTATAAATAACTCCAGATCCTTCACTAGAGATTTGCTGAGAATCTGTATCAGTCTCATCATTGCCAAATACGCTATTTTGTCTATTTGCTGAATAAGTAATAACGGATACAACGGCATCTTTTACTTTATTAACAGCCTGTGTTGTTGAATTTTCGTTCTTATAGGCAGTTTGTGTAATAGTACTATTGTTGTTAGAGTTGCTTACACTACTTTTTTGAGTTAGTTGAGCTATTGAAAAACTACCCAAGGCTCCACTAAAAAAGCTAATGACGATAACGACTAATAATTGAAACCCTTTTTTGTAAAATGTTTTTAGATGTTTCATATTTGCCTCCATTTGTTTGAAATTACTGAAAGTATAAACTGACTAGCTTAATTATAACTTAAACACAAAAGTTTTTCACAGATTGTGGATAACTTTCAAAAATCTGTGGTTTTCTCGGTTAAAATTAACCTTTTATTTTGTGAATAAGATGTGAAAAAATAAAGAATATGTTAGAATAGAGTCATGAAAATTAAAGTTGTAACAGTTGGGAAACTGAAAGAAAAGTATTTAAAAGATGGTATTTCAGAGTATTCAAAACGAATTTCTCGATTTGCTAAGCTTGAAATGATTGAGCTGGCAGATGAAAAAACACCAGATAGGGCTAGTGAGTCAGAAAATCAAAAGATTTTAGAAATAGAAGGCCAGAGAATTTTATCAAAAGTTGGTGATCGTGATTTTGTTATTGTCTTGGCTATAGAAGGGAAAACTTTCTCCTCGGAAGAATTTAGTAAGCAGTTAGAAGAAGCTTCTATAAAAGGGTTTTCTACTCTTACCTTTATTATTGGGGGGAGTTTAGGATTAGCACAGGATGTAAAAAAGAGAGCTAATATTTCTGTTAGTTTTGGGCGTCTAACTTTACCACATCAGTTAATGAGACTAGTCCTTGTTGAACAAATCTATCGCGCTTTTACGATTCAGCAGGGATCCCCCTATCATAAATAGAAAATTGACTTTTAATTGAATTTTTGGTAGAATAATTGTGTTAGGTCTCATAGCTCAGCTGGATAGAGCATTCGCCTTCTAAGCGAACGGTCGCAGGTTCGAATCCTGCTGGGATCAATATAGTAGCAAAGCTGGGAATTTTCCCGGCTTTTTTCTTAAAAAAGTACACTTGGGGAGAAAAAAATGACAGTTGAGAGAATTTTATCTAAAATGAAATTCCATTTTGTATAATGGTTTTTGTAAGTTAACTTACAAGAAAAAAAACATTGAGGAGATTTTATTATGAAAAACACAGTTAAATTGGAACAGTTTGTAGCCTTGAAGGAAAAAGACTTGCAAAAGATTCAAGGTGGGGAAATGAGAAGAATAGATAAAATATTTAATTTTCTTAAAAGAAGATAAGGGAGTGTCAGAATGAATTTTTTCTTAGTAGTAGATTTGATATTATATTTTTTTATTATTAGTCACAGTTACAGTTTAATTTGCAAAGGTCAAATAAAAGCAAAGGAACTATATTTTTTTGGTATCTATACATTACTAGTAGAAGCAGTATTTGAACTTCCCTTTTATCTCCTATATTTAGATGGGTTAGGGCTTGCAACATTTTTATTTCCTTTGGGATTATATTCCTATTTTCGATGGATTAAACAGTATGAGAGGGATAGAGGACTATTCCTAAGTTTACTACTGTCTCTTTTATATGAGAGTACTCACAACTTTCTGTCCGTAACTTTCTCCTCCATAACAGGAGACAATTTTGTTTTACAATATTATGGCCTGTTCTTTTTCGTTGTAACGGTGTTGACCTATTTTATTATCTTAAAAATCATTCATTATTTCCACTTGGAACTAACCTATTTTGACAAGGACTACCTATATCCTTTCTTGAAAAAAGTATTTTTTGCTTTACTACTGCTACATATTGCATCTTTCGTTTCAGATATGGTAAGTACGGTTAAACATTTGAATAGTTTTGGAAGTATTTTGTCATCTATTGTCTTTATTTCTCTCCTTTTGACCTTCTTTGCAATGAATTCGCATAAAGAACAAATAGAAAAAGAGATTGCTTTGAAGCAGAAGAAATTTGAACAGAAACATTTACAAAACTACACAGATGAAATTGTCGGTCTGTATAATGAAATTCGTGGTTTTCGACATGACTATGCTGGGATGCTTGTCAGCATGCAGATGGCAATTGACAGTGGTAATTTACAGGAAATTGACAGAGTTTACAATGAAGTTTTGGTCAAAGCAAATCATAAATTGCGTTCAGATAAGTACACTTACTTTGATTTGAACAACATAGAAGATTCAGCTTTACGAAGTTTGGTTGCTCAGTCCATTGTCTATGCTCGAAATAATGGTGTAGAGTTTACACTGGAAGTAAAAGATACGATTACCAAGCTCCCAATTGAACTATTGGATTTGGTTCGTATCATGAGCGTTTTATTGAATAATGCTGTCGAAGGATCGGCCGATAGTTATAAAAAGCAGATGGAAGTAGCAGTTATTAAAATGGAAACTGAAACAGTGATTGTGATTCAGAATTCATGTAAAATGACGATGACTCCTTCAGGAGATCTATTTGCTTTAGGATTCTCTACTAAGGGAAGAAATCGCGGAGTAGGATTAAATAATGTGAAAGAACTACTAGATAAGTACAACAATATTATTTTAGAAACAGAGATGGAAGGCAGTACATTTAGACAAATTATTAGATTTAAGAGGGAATTTGAATGAAAGTTTTAATTTTAGAGGATGTTATTGAACATCAAGTGAGACTAGAAAGAATATTGGATGAAATTTCGAAAGAGTCGAATATTCCAATATCATACAAGACAACAGGAAAAGTCCGTGAATTTGAAGAATACATTGAAAATGATGAAGTAAATCAGCTTTATTTCCTAGATATCGATATTCATGGGATTGAGAAAAAGGGATTTGAAGTGGCTCAGCTCATTCGTCATTACAATCCTTATGCTATTATCGTCTTTATCACCAGTCGATCAGAGTTTGCGACTTTGACCTATAAATACCAGGTATCAGCCCTAGATTTCGTTGATAAGGATATCAATGATGAGATGTTTAAGAAGAGAATTGAGCAAAATATCTTCTACACGAAGAGTATGTTACTTGAAAATGAAGATGTTGTAGATTATTTTGACTACAATTACAAGGGAAATGATTTAAAAATCCCTTACCATGATATTTTGTATATTGAAACGACAGGAGTCTCTCATAAATTGCGCATTATTGGTAAGAATTTTGCCAAAGAGTTTTACGGTACCATGACAGATATTCAGGAAAAGGATAAACATACCCAACGATTTTATTCTCCTCATAAGTCATTTTTGGTAAATATAGGCAATATCAGAGAAATTGACCGAAAGAATCTAGAAGTTGTTTTCTATGAAGATCATCGCTGTCCTATTTCAAGGTTAAAAATTAGAAAATTGAAAGATATTTTAGAGAAAAAATCTCAAAAGTGATTGACAATTAGTAAGAAATTGATATAATGGTTATATCTGCTACAGATAGAAGGTCCGTTGGTCAAGGGGTTAAGACACCGCCTTTTCACGGCGGTAACACGGGTTCGAATCCCGTACGGACTATTTTATCCGCCATAGCTCAGTTGGTAGTAGCGCATGACTGTTAATCATGATGTCGTAGGTTCGAGTCCTACTGGCGGAGTATAGATAAAAGGGAACACAACTGTGTTCTTCTTTTTGTATCAATTTGTATCACCAAGCATCTTCATAAGGAAGTCTGTTATTTCTTGAGGACTTTCTTTTTTTCCATGTGCAATCCAAGTTTGACAGACACCAAAAAGTGCGTGAGTTAGATAGATGCTACTATATTCTAATTCAGTGGTATTAAGATTCAGTTGCATAAATCGCTTTTGTAAATCTGTACTGAGCATGATATGAAGTTTATTTCGTAAGAAATTTTGGATTTCTTTAGTTCCATTTTCAGAAAGAAGGGCAGCCAGAAGTGGTTCTGATTCCAGATATTCAAAGACTTCTAAAATAGCATCTCTTTTGTGATGAGCATGTTTTTGAAAAATATATTCAAATGTATGAAATAGCTTGCTTTGATAGTGCTCAATCATATCATACTTATCCTTATAGTGAGTATAGAAGCTGGAACGACTAATTCCGGCTTTTTCTGCTAACTTGACAGTAGAAATTTGATCAAATGGCTGTTCAATCAGTAATTGTACCATAGCATTTTCAATAGTTCGCTTTGTTTTTAAGCGTTTGTTACTTTCTTGCATATTTCCTCCTTGTAAACAAATTAGACTATATGTCTAAAAATAGATTTTTTATCTTGTAATTTAGATTTTTTAATGTATAATCTATTATATCAAAATTTTAGACAATATGTTTAAAAAAGGAGAAGCTATGTTTAAAGAATGGAAAGCAATTTTTAAAAAACCAACCTTTATTATTGTCATGATAGGGATTTCTCTTATTCCAGCTCTGTACAATATCATATTTTTGTCATCAATGTGGGATCCATATGGTCAATTGTCTGACTTACCTGTGGCAGTTGTCAATAATGATAAAGAGGCTTCCTATAATGGTAATACTATGGCAATAGGAAAAGACATGGTGTCCAATTTAAAAGAAAATAAAACCTTGGATTTTCATTTTGTAGATGAAGAAGAAGGTAAGAAGGGATTAGAAAATGGCGATTACTATATGGTAGTGACTTTACCAAGTGATCTATCTAAAAAAGCAGCTTCTATTTTAACGGATCATCCAGAGCAAATGCAAATCGATTATCAGACTTCAAGTGGTCATAGCTTTATTGCCAGCAAGATGAGTGATTCTGCTATGACACAATTAAAGCAGAGTGTTTCTACCAATGTAACCGAGACCTATACTAAAGCCTTATTTAACAAAATGATTGATTTAAAGGATGGCATGAGTCAAGCAGCTTCTGGTAGTGAAAAATTAACTGATGGAGCGAATCAGTTAGTGACAGGAAGTCAAACATTAACTACTAACCTATACTCTTTAGCAGATTCAAGTTTAACATTTTCAAATGGAACGGAGCAGTTTACTAAAGGATTATCCTCTTATGTCTCTGGTGTTGAACAACTTCATCTTGGCTTAGGGAATTTTAATAGTGGTTTAGTTACATATACTGGTGCAGTGAGTCAATTAGATAGCGGATTAGGTCAACTAGCTTCTAAAAGTCCTGAATTAGTAGGAGGAATCAATCAGTTATATACTGGTGTAGAGGCCTATACTGGCGGTGTTTCTCAGCTTAATGCTGGTCTTAATCAATTTTCATCTGGTGTTAGTGCCTACACCAAGGGAGTGGGAAGTCTTACAACAGGTGCTAATCAGTTATCTAATCAATCAGCTACACTTCGAATGGGGGTGGAGCAATTAAGTGAAGGGATTCAACAACTTTCTAGCAAGTTAGATGCTTCGTATGGGAAAAAAGATCAAATTGCTCAATTATCTTCTGGTCTGAATCAGTTAAATCAAGTTATTCAAAATATTGATGTTGGAGATACAAAACAATTAGATTCTGTTTTATCAAGTATAGCATCTCTTTCTAATCAAATGTTAGCAAGTGCTCAGTCTGATAAAGCGACTACATTAGCAAATATTCAATCGACAGCAGCTTATCAATCTTTGACAAGTGAGCAACAAGCTGAAATAAGTGCTTCTGTATCTCAAAATTCGACTGATAGTATTCAATCGGCTCAGTCAATTATAGCTTTAGTACAAGGTTTACAGGGAAGTTTAGAAAACTTACAAAATCAATCTTCAAATCTTTCGACGTTAAAAAATAAAGCTAATCAAGTATTACCGCTTGCTTCTACTTCTTTGACAGGATTGTCAAGTGGATTAACAGAGATACAAGGAGCTGTTACTAGCAAATTAGTTCCTGCCAGTCAGTCAATTGCATCAGGTGTAAACGCATATACTACAGGTGTTGATAAAGTTTCTCAGGGCGCAAGTCAACTAAGTGAAAAAAATTCTACCTTGACAGGTAGTTTGAATCAACTAGTTTCAGGCTCAAACACCTTGACACAAAAATCTTCTAGCTTGACAGCAGGAGTTGGTCAATTAGCTGAAAAAACTCCAGAATTAGTATCTGGTATTGAAAAATTATCAACTGGGTCCAGTCAATTGAATCAAAAGAGTCAAGAATTAATGGCAGGAGTTGATAAATTACAATCAGGATCTGGTCAATTAGCAGACAAATCCAGTCAGTTAATTTCAGGTGCCTCTCAATTAGAGAATGGAGCTAATAAATTGGCAGATGGATCTGGGAAACTTGCAGAAGGTGGAACAAAGTTAACTTCTGGATTGGAAGATTTACAGGCAGGAGTTGCTTCTTTAAGACAAGGACTAGGTAATGCTAGTGATCAACTCAAATCAGCATCAACAGAATCTAAAAATGCAGAGATTTTGTCAAATCCACTCAATCTTTCAAAAACAGACAATGATCAAGTTCCTGTAAATGGGATTGCTATGGCTCCTTATATGATATCAGTCGCTCTCTTTGTCGCTGCATTATCAACGAATATGATCTTTGCGAAGTTGCCTTCAGGACGTCATCCGGAGGGACGTTGGGCTTGGTTGAAATCTCGAGCTGAAATAAATGGTATTATAGCTGTTTTAGCAGGAATTTTGGTATATGGAGGAGTTCATCTTATTGGTCTAACTGCAAATCATGAGATGAGAACATTTATTCTCATTATCCTAACAAGTTTAGTATTCATGTCCATGGTAACCGCTTTAACAACATGGAATAGCCGTATAGGAGCTTTCTTTTCTCTTATTTTGCTTTTATTACAGTTAGCATCAAGTGCAGGTACTTACCCACTTGCTTTGACAAATGATTTCTTTAGAGCCATTAATCCTTGGTTACCAATGAGTTATTCAGTTTCGGGATTACGACAAACAATTTCTATGACAGGAAATATTCATCATCAAGTCATTTTCCTTGTTGTGATATTAGCTCTATTTACTGGTTTAGGTATGCTAGCCTATCAACCTAAGAAAATGGAAGAAGATTAAAAAAATCGACCGATTAACTGGTCGATTTTTTATGTCTTAGATGCTTTTCGTTTGTGATTATAGATTCCAAATAGAAAAAGAGAAGTAAAGGAACAGATTGCTCCAATAACAAAACCATTGGGAATAAAGGAAAGTGTAATAGTTCCTTTTCCCTTAGGAACGTCAACTTTCATAAAGCCAGTTTGAGCTTGTTTAATTTCTATTTTCTTACCATCTTGGTAGGCAGACCAGCCTTTGTCATAAGGAATGGTGAAGAAAATGGATGTATCTTGTTTGACATCATATGTAGAAAAGACCTTATTTTTAGAAGTTGATACTGTGACAGGTTGTTCTTTAATTTTTTGAATTGCCTCGGTGAAAGTTTTGGTATCTAAACGATAGAAGGTAGGAGATTCAAATGATACTTGTGAATTTTCAGGGAAACTAACATTAATATTGAAAGTTTTTTTCTCTTTTGTATAGCCTAGATTAAAGAAGGAGAAGACATTATCAGTTGTAAAAGTTTTCTTTTCCCCATTTACAAGGATGTCAACCTTTTTTTGTTTGTCATTAGAAAAGTGAAGGTTTGTGAAAGAAAGATAAACTTGGCTGTTTTCTGGCACTTCAATTTGATACTGGATTGCTGCATCCTCATTTGAAGAACTTGTAACACTAATCAAATCATCAGTATTTTCTGTTTTGTCATAAGGGATCGGAGAAAAATAATCAAACTTGACGTTAGCAAGTTGATTTAAAAACGAGGCCTGATTATCTAAAGTGTGTTCATTGAACTTGACATCATTGTAAACAGATTGGCTAGCAAATGCAATCGGAAGAGAGAATTGATTTTCATATAGGGTAAGATTATCTTTTTGATATACATCTTGGAAACCATACTTATCACTAGGACTTTCTGAGATATTGTACTGGATTCCAAATAAACTATCAGCCAAAATACTATTATTGGCATAACGGAGATTGAGATTAGTCCCGGAGGATTTAAAACCAAGTTTATCTAAAGTAGAGCTTGAAGAACGATTTCGAACAGATGAAAATTGAGAGATTCCATTATAGTTGAATTTCATACTGTCATTTCCTGTCTGGATCTCTAGTTTCTCAGTACGAGTAAATTGATTTCCAATATATGTTAAGAAAGATTCCATAGTTGGGATATCTCGGCTATAAGCACTTCGAGAAGCAAATCCCCATTCCTTAGCAATTCCGTCTATTTGAGATGAAGCATTTAAACTCATTTCAACCATTATAAATAAAGAGATTAGAATGGAAAATAGATTTACAGAGATAAACTTTTTGATAACTGCAAGGAGTAAAAGAGAATAGATAACTAAAAATTCAAGAGTAAGCAGAATATTCAAATCTGTTAAAAAAGAATAATGTGATTTTAGATAGATAGTAGCTAAAAACCCTGTTACTACAAGAAAAAGAGAAACTAAAAAATTCCAGACTTTAAGTTCTTTTAGACGCTTTAAGACTTCTGCTGCTATGTAAATTAACAGGGTAGAGAAAATCCAAGCATAGCGATGTAAAAACATATTTGGAGTATGCATACCTTGCCAAAATAAATCAAGAGCTTCTATATAAAAGCTTGCAATTAGAAATGTAAAGAAGATTGCACAGATAAGTTTCACGTGAAACTTAATAGATTTCATCGTAAAAAACAAAATGGTCAAAATAAAGGGAAGTAGTCCGACAAAAATCATTGGAATAGCTCCATACTTTGTTGTGTCGAAGGAACCAATGAATTGTTTAGCAAAGAGATCAAGATACCAGCTACTTTCAGTTTGAAACTTTGTAACTTCAGTCAATTTTTCCCCATGTGTCTGTAAATCAAACAGAGTGGGAAGAGTCATAATCAAACTAGCCATACCAGCTAAAAAGGAGATAACTATGAAATCAAGAACAGATGATTTTCGAGTCTTAAAATCCCACGAAATTTGACAGAGATACCAGAAAATAAGAAACAATACTGTCATATAGCCAAAATAATAATTTTGAATAAATAATATTGACAGACTTGTAAAGTACAATAGGAATTTCTTTTCAGTTATCAGTAGATGTAAACCAGTGATAATTAAAGGAATCAAGATAAAAACATCTAGCCAGGTTTTTATCTCTAATTGACTGACAGAGAAACTCATCAGAGCATAGGAAGTAGATAAAGCTAGTTTTAAAGGCTTAGGAATCAATTGAAATAAATTATTTAAACTAAAGTAAGTTGACAGTCCAATCAATCCAAATTTTAAGAGAGTTGTCAGATAGACAGCATCTGGCATATTCGTTAGATCAAAAAAGTAAACTAGTGGTGAAAGGAAACTACCCAAGTAATAACTAGATAGGGCATAGAAATTCAATCCGAGGCCACTTGTAAAGGTGTAAAACAAACTACCATTTCCATATAGGATATTTCGTAAAGCTACATCAAAAATAACGTATTGATGAAAGCCATCTCCTAATAGAGGAGAGTTGTCGCTATTCCAGTAGATACCTTGAGATAGATATACTCCTATCATAATGATTATGGGAATGATGAAAGAAACAAAATAGATCCAATATGTTTTAAAAAATAATTTCATGTTACCTCATAAAATGTTAGAAAACTCAGCTGGTTAACCCAACTGAGTTTTGAAGTTTTATTTAGTCTTTCCAAAGTTCTTTAACTTTTGCTTGTACTTCTGCATTTTCTAGGAATTCATCATAGGTTTCATCGATACGGTCAATGACGCCATTTTTAGACAAGACAATGATATGGTTAGCTAGAGTTTGAATAAACTCGTGGTCATGGCTGGCAAAGATGATTGATTCTTTGAAGTTTTTCAATCCATCGTTCAAGCTTGAGATAGATTCCAAGTCCAAGTGATTGGTTGGATCATCAAGTACAAGGACATTTGATTTCAAGAGCATGAGTTTTGAAAGCATGACACGCACTTTTTCTCCCCCTGACAAGACATTTACAGGTTTGTTAACTTCATCTCCAGAGAAGAGCATACGGCCGAGGAAGCCACGTAGGAAAGTATTGTCATCTTCTTCTTTACTTGCGAATTGACGCAACCAGTCAAGGATTGACTCTCCTCCTGCAAAATCTGCCGAGTTATCTTTTGGCAGGTAAGATTGACTAGTTGTAACTCCCCACTTGACAGTTCCTTCATAGTCAATGTCCCCCATGATTGCACGAATCAATGCAGTTGTTTGGATGTCATTTTGTCCGATAAGCGCTGTCTTATCACCTGGACGCAGGATAAAGCTGATATTATCTAAAATAGTCTCACCGTCAATCTTTACAGTTAGATTTTCTACTGTCAAGAGATCATTACCAATTTCACGTTCCGCTTTAAAGTTGATAAATGGATATTTACGACTAGATGGTACAATCTCTTCTAGCTCAATCTTATCAAGCATTTTCTTACGTGATGTTGCCTGTCTTGACTTAGAAGCATTGGCAGAGAAACGAGCAACGAATTCTTGCAATTGTTTAATTTTTTCTTCTGCTTTGGCATTACGGTCTGCTAGCAATTTAGCAGCAAGCTCAGAAGATTCCTTCCAGAAGTCGTAGTTTCCGACATAGAGTTTGATTTTTCCAAAGTCAAGGTCGGCCATGTGAGTACATACTTTGTTTAAGAAGTGACGGTCGTGGGATACTACGATAACTGTGTTATCAAAGTCAATCAAGAAGTCTTCTAACCAAGTAATCGATTGGATATCCAAACCGTTGGTAGGCTCGTCCAAAAGAAGAACATCTGGTTTACCAAAAAGTGCTTTGGCTAGGAGAACCTTTACTTTTTCACCGTTGGCCAATTCGCTCATATTTTGATAGTGCAAATCTTCTGGGATATTTAGGTTTTGAAGGAGTTGAGAGGCTTCACTTTCTGCTTCCCAGCCTCCAAGCTCGGCAAACTCTCCTTCAAGTTCGGCAGCACGCACTCCATCCTCATCTGAGAAATCTTCCTTCATGTAGATGGCATCTTTCTCTTTCATGATGCTATAAAGTTTTTCATTTCCCATGATAACAACATCAATGGCACGTTCATCTTCATAGTCAAAGTGATTTTGACGAAGAACAGAGAGACGTTCATCTGGACCAAGAGAGATGTGACCAGTAGTAGGTTCGATATCTCCAGCTAAAATTTTTAAAAAGGTTGATTTTCCGGCACCATTAGCACCGATTAATCCGTAAGTATTTCCTTCTGTAAATTTGATATTGACATCATCAAAAAGTTTGCGATCACTAAAACGTAGTGAAACATCAGATACTGTAAGCAATGTTTTTCTCCTATATGTGTAATATATTTATTCTACTAGAAAATACGGAAATATTCAAATTTTTATCTGTCAATTTTGTGTAAATTACATTTACAGCATACTTTACACAAATCCGTAAATAGCAAGGTTGATTTATTTTTATAAATTGCAGTTATTTCATTAAAAAAATGCTATAATTGAAGGGACCATATCGAAGGAGAATAAAATGACTAAACCCATTATTTTAACAGGAGACCGTCCAACAGGAAAATTGCATATTGGACATTATGTTGGAAGTCTCAAAAATCGAGTATTATTACAGGAAGAGGATAAGTATGATATGTTTGTGTTCTTGGCTGACCAACAAGCCTTGACAGATCATGCCAAAGATCCTCAAACCATTGTAGAGTCTATCGGAAATGTGGCTTTGGATTACCTTGCAGTTGGATTGGATCCAAGTAAATCAACTATCTTTATTCAAAGCCAGATTCCAGAGCTGGCTGAGTTGTCTATGTATTATATGAATCTAGTTTCATTAGCACGTTTGGAGCGCAATCCAACTGTCAAAACAGAAATTGCTCAGAAAGGATTTGGAGAGAGTATTCCGACAGGATTCTTGGTCTATCCAATCGCTCAAGCAGCTGACATCACAGCTTTCAAGGCTAATTATGTTCCTGTTGGGACAGATCAGAAACCAATGATTGAGCAAACTCGTGAAATTGTTCGTTCTTTTAACAATGCATATAAATGTGATGTCTTGGTAGAGCCGGAAGGTATTTATCCAGAAAATGAGAGGGCAGGGCGTTTGCCTGGTTTAGATGGAAATGCTAAAATGTCTAAATCACTCAATAATGGTATTTATTTAGCTGATAATGCGGATACTTTGCGTAAAAAAGTGATGAGTATGTATACAGATCCAGATCATATTCGGGTGGAAGATCCAGGTAAGATTGAGGGAAATATGGTTTTCCATTATCTAGATGTTTTTGGTCGCCCAGAAGATGCTCAAGAAATTGCTGACATGAAAGAACATTATCAACGAGGTGGTCTTGGTGATGTGAAGACCAAGCGTTATCTACTTGAAATATTAGAGCGTGAACTGGGTCCTATTCGTGAGCGCCGTATTGAATTTGCTAAGGATATGGGAGAAGTTTATAATATGCTTCAAAAAGGTAGTGAAAGAGCGCGTGAAGTTGCAGGTCAAACCCTATCTGAGGTTAAAGGAGCAATGGGACTTCATTACTTTAACTAAGTTTATTTTACAAGAAACTATCATTTCTATCTCAAAGAAAAGATAGTTTTTTATTTACCCCTGTAACATTTGACAAATTTTTATAGAATGGTATGATAGATACAATATAAAAAGAGTCAAGCTCAAAAAGAAAGAAAAGAGGAAACTTCGAATGTCTAATTGGGACGCTAAATTTTTGAAAAAAGGTTTTACCTTTGATGATGTATTGCTTATTCCAGCTGAAAGTCATGTGTTGCCTAACGATGCAGATTTAACAACTAAATTGGCAGATAATTTGACTTTAAATATCCCAATTATTACCGCTGCCATGGACACAGTAACTGAGAGTCAAATGGCCATTGCTATTGCTCGTGCAGGTGGTCTCGGAGTTATCCATAAAAACATGTCAATTGCTCAACAAGCAGATGAAGTTCGCAAGGTAAAACGTTCTGAAAATGGGGTTATTATTGATCCGTTCTTCTTGACGCCTGAACATACAATTGCTGAAGCTGATGAGCTTATGGGGCGTTACCGTATTAGTGGTGTTCCAGTTGTTGAAACACTTGAAAATCGTAAATTAGTTGGTATTTTGACAAACCGAGATCTTCGTTTTATTTCAGATTATAACCAACCAATTTCAAACCATATGACTAGTGAAAATCTTGTGACTGCTCCTGTGGGTACAGATCTTGCAATAGCTGAGAGCATTCTTCAAGAACACCGTATTGAAAAGCTTCCGTTGGTAGATGAAGAAGGTCGTCTTTCTGGTTTGATTACTATCAAAGATATTGAAAAAGTTATTGAGTTTCCAAATGCGGCTAAAGATGAGTTTGGTCGTCTACTAGTTGCAGGTGCAGTAGGTGTTACTTCAGATACATTTGAACGTGCAGAGGCTCTTTTTGAAGCAGGAGCGGATGCGATTGTTATTGATACTGCACATGGTCATTCTGCAGGTGTCCTACGTAAAATTGCTGAGATTCGTGCTCATTTCCCAGATCGTACTTTGATTGCTGGAAATATTGCTACTGCTGAAGGTGCACGTGCCCTTTATGAAGCAGGTGTAGATGTTGTCAAGGTTGGTATTGGGCCAGGTTCAATCTGTACAACTCGTGTGATTGCTGGTGTTGGTGTTCCGCAAGTAACAGCTATCTATGATGCTGCAGCTGTTGCGCGTGAATATGGAAAAACGATCATTGCTGACGGTGGAATCAAGTATTCTGGAGATATTGTAAAAGCCCTTGCTGCTGGTGGAAATGCAGTTATGCTTGGATCAATGTTTGCTGGAACTGATGAAGCTCCAGGAGAGACTGAAATCTTCCAAGGACGTAAGTTCAAGACTTACCGTGGTATGGGATCAATCGCAGCAATGAAGAAAGGTTCAAGCGATCGGTACTTCCAAGGTTCTGTCAATGAAGCAAACAAACTCGTTCCAGAAGGAATTGAAGGTCGTGTTGCTTATAAAGGAGCTGCAGCTGACATTGTCTTCCAAATGATTGGTGGTATTCGTTCTGGTATGGGTTATTGTGGTGCAGCTAACCTTAAAGAACTACACGATAATGCTCAATTTATTGAAATGTCTGGTGCTGGTTTGAAAGAAAGCCACCCTCACGATGTACAAATTACTAATGAGGCACCAAATTATTCTATGTAAAAACAATGGAAAGAACTCCTGTGAAAACAGGAGTTCTTTTACGATGTTGTCAATTTACATTTACAGAAACTTTACCATCCTGAATAGTAAAGATACTTAGATTTTCTGGCAGATTTTGAAGATGATCTAAGCTTGTTGTTGTGATAAAGGTTTGGATTGAATGAGAAATCGTTTCCAATAATTTTAGTTGTCTAGTGTTGTCAAGTTCGCTCATAACATCGTCAAGCAGTAATATTGGAGATTCTGTAGTAATGCTTTCCATTAATTCGATTTCTGCTAATTTTATCGAGAGGACGAGACTACGATGTTGACCTTGACTTCCGAAACTAGCATCCATCCCATTTATATAAAAAGAAATGTCATCTCGATGAGGGCCGACACCAGTATTCTTTTTAAATAAATCTCTGGATCTACTTTTTTCTAAAGCAATTTTGAAAGATTCTGATAAGTCTTCTTTGTCAGTTATCTTTACAGAAGATTGATAGGATGTTGACAATTCTTCAATCTGATTAGAAAGTTCAAAATGTTTCTTACGACCAAAATGCTCTAGTTTTTTTATGAAATCTAAGCGGTGATTCATCACACGACATCCATAATCAACTAGCTGATCATCCAATACTGAAAGGAAGGTTTCATCTATTTTTTGAGCTGATTTTAGATAAGTGTTTCTTTGTTTTAGGATGTGATTATAATTGGTTAAATCTGATAAATAGATTGGCTTAATTTGTCCAAGTTCCATATCAATGAATTTCCGTCGAACCGAAGGTGCTCCTTTAATTAGTTGTAAATCTTCAGGAGCAAATAAGACAACATTCATGTGTCCCACATAATCTGAAAGGCGTGCCTGTTTTAAGTGATTAACTTTTGTCACACGACCTTTTTGTGTTAGTTTGATTTCGAGAGGAATAGATCCCGTTTTTTTCTGAACAAGACCTGAAAGATGAAGTTGTTCCTCATCAAAATGAATGAGATTTTTATCGGTTCGAGTTCGATGACTACGTGTTAAGGCTAAAAAATAGATAGCCTCTAACATATTTGTTTTTCCTTGTGCATTACGTCCTAAAAAGACATTTAATTTAGGATTAAAGTCTATTTTTGTCTCTTTGTAGTTACGAAAAGTTTTGAGAGATAGGTGTTGTAGCCACATGATTATCTACCAGGGAATCGCGGAGCTTGTTTGCTTTTGGGTGATGAAGTAGGTTTTGATTTGTCTTTTTTTACTCCTTTATTCATCTCCTTAACAAGTTTAGCGATTCGTTCTTTTTCAACTTTATCAGCTTGGTATTCATCTTGTTCTTCAGAAGTAGGTTGTGTCAATAAGATGTCAATATTCATGTCAGGAATGTCAACTTTATCACCAATACGAAGTTTTTTACCACGACGACTCTCTAATTCCCCATTAAAGTAAACAGAATGTTCAGAGAGAAAGGATTTGATAGCTCCTCCGCTATGTGTAATTCCAAGTTCTTTGAGTAGTGCTTGGAGGGTAATAAATTCTTCAAATAATTTGTATTCCATAATTCACCTCAATCTTTGGTATTATACCATATTTTCCTAAAAATAGTGAGAGAAATAGGGAAAAATGTAAGCGATTTTTATTTCAAAAGTGTTACAGAGAACAAGAAAATTTCAGGTTTTCGTGATATAATAGAAGTCTGTATATAAGGAGGTAAATCATGGAGTTAGTGCATGGAATTTCAACACATTTTATCCAATCAAAAAAGTTTAAAACGAACAAAATCACCGTGCGTTTTACCGCTCCATTATCCCTTGATACGATTGCAGGTCGCATGTTGAGTGCGAGTATGCTAGAGACTGCTAATCAGATGTATCCCACTTCTCAAAATTTGAGAAGACATTTGGCCAGTCTATACGGTACAGATATGTCAACCAATTGTTTCAGAAGAGGGCAAAGTCACATTGTAGAATTGACATTTACCTATGTTCGTGATGAGTTTTTAAGTAGGAAAAATGTTCTAACTTCTCAGGTTTTGGAATTTGTAAAAGAAACTCTTTTTTCACCCGTAGTAGTTGATAATGGCTTTGATTCGGTCTTATTTGAAATTGAGAAAAAACAATTGCTAGCAAGTTTAGCAGCTGATATGGATGATTCTTTTTATTTCGCACATAAAGAATTGGATAAATTATTTTTTCATGATGAACGTCTTCAATTGGAATATAGTGATTTACGAAATCGTATTTTAGCTGAAACTCCACAAAGTTCTTATTCTTGTTTCCAAGAATTTTTGACCAATGATCGAATCGATTTCTTTTTCCTGGGTGATTTTAATGAGGTTGAAATTCAAAATGTATTAGAATCATTTGCCTTTAAAGGTCGAAAAGGAGATGTGAAGGTTCAGTATTGTCAACCTTATTCCAATATACTACAAGAAGGTATGGTTCGGAAAAATGTGGGACAATCCATTTTGGAATTAGGTTATCATTGCTCTTCTGAATATGGTGATGAGCAACATTTACCCATGATTGTAATGAATGGTTTACTTGGTGAATTTGCTCATTCTAAACTCTTTACAAATGTCCGTGAAAATGCTGGATTGGCTTATACTATTTCAAGTCAGCTCGATTTGTTTAGTGGATTCTTGAGGATGTATGCTGGTATCAATCGAGAGAATCGTAACCAGGTTCGTAAAATGATGAATAATCAACTGATTGATTTAAAAAAAGGATATTTTACAGAGATTGAGTTAGAGCAGACCAAAGAAATGATTCGTCGGTCTTTGTTACTTTCTCAAGATAATCAAAGTTCATTGATTGAACGTGCTTATCAAAATGCTTTACTTGGAAAATCTTCAGCAGACTTTAAAGGTTGGATTGCAAAACTCGAGCAAGTTGACAAAGATGCTATTTGTAGAGCAGCTAATAATGTGAAACTACAGGCGATTTACTTTATGGAAGGAATAGAATGACAAAGGTTGTTTTTGAAGAAAAATACTATCCAGCTGTAAAAGAAATGGTTTATCGAACTCGTTTGGCCAACGGATTGACAGTTGCTCTTATGCCTAAAAAGGAATTTAAAGAGGTTTACGGGAGTGTCACTGTTCAGTTTGGTTCGGTAGATACGCTTGTCACAGAAGTTGACGGAGATGTAAAACAATATCCTGGAGGAATTGCTCATTTTCTTGAACATAAATTATTTGAGAGAGAAGATTCTAGCGATTTGATGTCAGCTTTTACGAGTCTAGGTGCAGATAGCAATGCCTTTACAAGCTTTACAAAAACAAACTATCTTTTTTCATCGACGGATTATCTCTTAGAGAATTTAGATTTACTTGATGAATTGGTAACATCAGCACACTTTACTGAAGCTTCCATTTTGAGAGAGCAGGATATTATCCAGCAAGAACGAGAAATGTATCAAGATGATCCAGATTCGTGTTTATTCTTTTCAACCTTAGCGAATTTGTATCCTGGTACTCCTTTAGCAACTGATATAGTTGGAAGTGAGGAGTCCATTTCCCAAATCAATCTAACTAATTTGCAAGAAAATTTTACAAGGTTTTACAAACCTGTAAACATGTCTCTGTTTTTAGTTGGTAATTTTGATGTAGAGCTAGTTCAGGGTTACTTTGAAAGAAAAGAACGGAAAGATTTAGATGTTCAGGAAGTAGTAAGAGAAAAATTTGTTTTACAGGCTGTAAAGCAAACAGACAGTATGAGAATGGAAGTATCTTCTCCCAAACTAGCGATTGGAGTTAGAGGTAAGCGAGAAGTTGCTGAGGCGGATTGCTATCGACATCATATTTTATTAAAATTATTGTTTGCAATGATGTTTGGTTGGACTTCGGATCGTTTTCAAAAATTATATGAATCAGGTAAAATTGACACATCCTTATCTCTTGAAGTTGAAGTTACAAGTCGCTTTCATTTTGTTATGTTGACAATGGATGCGAAAGAGCCAGTTGCTTTATCTCATCAATTTAGGAAGGCCATTCGTAATTTTACAAAGGATTTAGATATTACAGAGGATCATTTAGATATTATCAAAAGAGAGATGTTTGGAGAATTTTTCAGTAGCATGAACTCTCTTGAATTTATTGCAACGCAATATGATGCTTTTGAACATGGTGAGACAATTTTTGATTTACCAAAGATTTTACAGGAAATTACTTTAGAGGATGTCCTTGATGCTGGACATCATTTAATAGATGATGGTGACATAGTTGATTTTACAATATTCCCATCGTAGTAACCTATCATAATAGACACTAGAAAGAAGGGATGATAAGTATGAGGAAAAAAACAATTGGTGAGGTTTTACGATTAGCTAGAATCAATCAGGGATTGAGTTTAGATGAATTGCAGAAAAAGACAGAAATCCAGTTAGATATGTTGGAAGCAATGGAAGCAGACGATTTCGATCAACTTCCAAGTCCTTTTTACACGCGTTCTTTCTTGAGAAAATATGCATGGGCTGTTGAGTTAGATGACCAAATTGTCTTGGATGCTTATGATTCTGGGAGTATGATTACTTATGAGGAAGTAGATGTTGATGAAGATGAGTTGACAGGTCGTAGACGTTCAAGTAAGAAAAAGAAGAAAAAAACATCCTTTTTACCTTTATTTTATTTTATCCTTTTTGCCTTATCTATTTTAATTTTTGTGACCTATTATGTTTGGAACTATATTCAAACTCAACCAGAGGGGCCTTCTCTTTCTAATTACAGTGTGATTCATTCAACAAGTTCAATAAGTTCAACTAGCTCTGTTCCCCACTCCTCAAGTAGTAGTTCATCTAGCAGTTCTTCTAGTATAGAATCAGCTATAAGTGTATTAGGCGAAGGAAATCATGTAGAAATCGCTTATAAGACAAGTAAGGAAACAGTTAAATTGCAATTGGCAGTTTCAGATGTTACAAGTTGGGTCAGCGTTTCAGAAAGCGAACTTGAGGGCGGTGTAACCTTATCGCCAGAGAAGAAAAGTGCAGAAGCAACAGTTGCAACTAAAAGTCCTGTAACCATTACGTTAGGTGTTGTAAAAGGTGTTACTTTGACAGTAGATAATCAGACTGTTGATTTATCGAAGTTAACAGCGCAGACTGGACAAATCACTGTAACCTTTACTAAAAATTAAGGAAAAACGAATGAAAAAAGAACAAATTCCCAATCTCTTAACAATAGGTCGAATTCTCTTTATACCCATTTTTATCTTTATTTTAACGATAGGAAATTCGATAGAGAGTCATATAGTGGCAGCTATTATCTTTGCTGTTGCCAGTATTACCGACTATTTAGATGGATATTTAGCTCGTAAATGGAATGTAGTCAGTAATTTCGGTAAATTTGCAGATCCTATGGCGGATAAGCTACTAGTTATGTCGGCTTTTATTATGTTGATTGAGCTAGGTATGGCTCCGGCTTGGATTGTTGCAGTGATTATCTGTCGAGAGTTAGCTGTGACAGGTTTAAGGCTTTTACTGGTTGAAACTGGCGGAACAGTCTTAGCAGCAGCAATGCCTGGAAAAATTAAAACTTTCAGTCAGATGTTTGCGATTATTTTCTTGCTATTACACTGGACTTTGCTTGGTCAAGTTCTACTTTATGTAGCCTTGTTTTTCACTATCTACTCTGGCTATGATTATTTCAAGGGTAGTGCCTATGTATTTAAAGGGACATTTGGTTCGAAATGAAATCAGTAGTTGATGTAAAAAATCTTTCTTTTCGTTATAAGGAAAATCAGGAATACTATGATGTGAAGGATATTACGTTTCACGTGAAACGTGGAGAATGGCTTTCGATTGTAGGGCATAATGGTAGTGGTAAATCAACGACGGTTCGCTTAATTGATGGCTTACTGGAAGCAGAATCTGGAGAGATTGTAATAGATGGTCAACAGTTGACTGAGGAAAATGTTTGGAATATACGTCGTCAAATCGGTATGGTTTTTCAAAATCCAGACAATCAATTTGTTGGAGCGACTGTTGAGGATGATGTAGCTTTTGGTTTGGAAAATCAGGGACTTTCTCGTCAAGAAATGAAAAAGAGAGTGGAAGAAGCTCTGGCTTTAGTTGGTATGTTGGACTTTAAAAAGAGAGAGCCGGCGCGTCTATCAGGTGGCCAAAAGCAACGTGTGGCCATTGCAGGTGTTGTAGCCCTAAGACCAGCTATTTTAATCTTAGATGAAGCAACAAGTATGTTGGATCCTGAGGGACGTAGAGAACTGATTGAGACAGTAAAAGGAATTCGAAAAGACTATGATATGACGATCATTTCAATTACACATGATTTGGAAGAAGTTGCCATGAGTGATCGTGTGTTGGTCATGAAAAAAGGGGAAATTGAATCAACCAGTAGCCCAAGAGAACTTTTCTCTCGAAATGATTTAGATCAAATTGGATTAGACGATCCTTTTGCCAATCAATTAAAACATTCTTTGAGCCAGAATGGCTATGATTTACCTGAAAATTATTTGACAGAAAGTGAGCTAGAGGATAAGCTATGGGAATTGCTCTAGAAAATGTGAGTTTTACATATCAAGAAGGTACTCCCTTAGCTTCAACAGCTTTGACGGATGTTTCTTTGACGATTGAAGATGGTTCTTATACGGCTTTAATTGGGCATACAGGTAGTGGTAAATCAACTATTTTACAACTATTAAATGGTTTATTGGTGCCAAGTCAAGGGAGTGTGCGAGTTTTTGATACCTTAATCACCTCGACTTCTAAAAATAAAGATATTCGTCAAATTAGAAAACAGGTTGGCTTAGTATTTCAGTTTGCTGAAAATCAGATTTTTGAAGAAACGGTTTTGAAAGATGTTGCTTTTGGACCGCAAAATTTTGGAGTTTCTGAAGAAGATGCGGAGCAGATTGCGCGTGAGAAACTGGCTTTGGTTGGAATTGATGAGTCACTTTTTAATCGTAGTCCGTTTGAGCTGTCAGGGGGACAAATGAGACGTGTGGCCATTGCAGGCATACTTGCCATGGAGCCAGCTGTATTAGTCTTAGATGAACCCACAGCAGGCCTGGATCCTCTGGGTAGAAAAGAGTTGATGAATTTGTTCAAAAAACTCCACCAGTCAGGGATGACCATTGTCTTGGTAACGCATTTGATGGATGATGTTGCTGAATATGCGAATCAAGTCTATGTGATGGAAAAGGGACGTCTAGTTAAGGGTGGTAAGCCAAGTGATGTCTTTCAAGATGTTGTCTTTATGGAAGAAGTGCAGTTGGGAGTACCTAAAATTACGGCCTTTTGTAAACGATTGGCGGATAGAGGCGTGTCATTTAAACGATTACCGATTAAGATAGAGGAGTTCAAGGAGTCGCTAAATGGATAGTATGATTTTGGGGCGTTATATCCCAGGGGATTCGATTGTTCACCGATTGGATCCACGTAGCAAATTACTGGCTATGATGCTACTGATTTTAATCGTTTTTTGGGCTAATAACCCTTTGACGAATCTAATTCTTTTTATAGCGACAGGTATCTTTATTGCCTTGTCCGGAGTATCTCTTTCATTCTTTATTCAGGGCTTGAAATCTATGTTTTTCTTGATTGCCTTCACAACTATTTTTCAACTTTTTTTCATTTCTAATGGGAATGTTTTATTTGAATTTTCGTTTCTGAGAATCACAGATTATGCTTTGCAACAAGCTGGGATTATTTTTTGTCGTTTTGTATTGATTATTTTCTTTTCAACTTTGTTAACCTTAACAACCATGCCCTTAAGTTTGGCCTCAGCTGTCGAAGCTTTGTTAGTGCCTTTAAAGCGTGTGAAAGTTCCAGTTCATGAAATTGGATTGATGCTGTCCATGAGTTTGCGTTTTGTTCCGACCTTAATGGATGATACGACGCGGATTATGAATGCACAGAAAGCGCGTGGAGTGGATTTTGGTGAAGGAAGCATTGTTCAAAAGGTGAAGGCGATGATTCCCATTTTGATCCCTCTTTTTGCAACAAGTTTAAAACGTGCGGATTCCTTGGCTATCGCTATGGAAGCGCGTGGTTATCAGGGGGGAAAAGGCAGAAGTCAATACCGACAATTGAAATGGACTCGAAAGGATACGCTGACCATTCTTGTTGTTCTCATACTTGGTTGTTGTTTATTTTTCTTAAAATCTTAGTAGATTTCAGGAATTGATAAAAAAGTTACTGTAACAGTTTTTGATATAAAGGTAGGGATATGAACCGTTTTAAAAAATCAAAATATGTCATTATTGTTTTTGTCACTGTTCTGCTTGTGTCAGCTCTCTTAGCGACGACTTATTCAAGTACAATTGTGACAAAATTAGGAGATGGAATCTCATTGGTTGATAGGGTTGTACAAAAACCTTTTCAGTGGTTTGATTCTGTCAAATCAGATTTGGCACATTTGACACGAACATATAATGAAAATGAAAGTTTGAAGAAACAGATTTACCAATTAGAAGTTAAATCAAATGAGGCGGAAAGTTTAAAGACGGAAAATGAACAACTGCGCCAATTGCTTGATATGAAGTCTAAATTGCAAGCCACAAAGACTTTAGCAGCAGATGTTATTATGCGTTCTCCGGTATCTTGGAAACAGGAATTGACCTTAGATGTAGGCAAATCAAAAGGAGCTTCAGATAACATGTTAGCTATTGCAAATGGTGGTTTGATTGGGAGCGTTTCAAAAGTAGAGGAGAACTCTACCATGGTCAACCTTCTGACAAATACGGAAAATGCTGATAAGATTTCTGTTAAAATTCAACACGGCACTACCACAATTTATGGAATTATTGTTGGCTACGACAAGGAAAATGAAGTTCTTAAAATTAGCCAATTAAATAGCAATAGCGATATTAGTACAGGCGATAAGGTGACAACGGGGGGATTAGGAAACTTTAACGTTGCTGATATTCCTGTAGGTGAAGTGGTTGCCACAACGCATAGTACAGACTATTTGACACGAGAAGTAACTGTTAAATTGAGTGCAGATACTCATAATGTGGATGTGATAGAATTAGTGGGGAATTCATAATGAGACAGTTGAAGCGGGTTGGAGTGTTTTTATTGCTTCCTTTCTTTGTTCTAATTGACGCCCATATTAGCCAGCTTCTGGGCTCATTTTTCCCCCATGTACATTTGGCTAGTCATTTTCTTTTTCTATTTCTATTATTTGAGACGATAGAAGTATCAGAGTATCTCTACCTAGTCTATTGTTTTGTGATAGGCTTGGTTTACGATGTTTACTTTTTCCATCTAATAGGGATCGCAACTCTCTTATTTATCTTATTGGGAGCCTTTCTTCATAAATTGAATAGTGTTATTTTGTTGAATCGTTGGACAAGAATGCTAGCCATGATTGTACTGACATTCCTGTTTGAAATGGGTAGTTATCTTTTGGCTCTTATGGTAGGGCTGACAGTGGATAACATGTCGATTTTTATAGTCTATAGCTTGGTACCGACGATGATTTTAAATTTTTTATGGATTACTGTTTTTCAATTTATTTTTGAAAGATATTATCTATAAGAAAGAAACAAAAATGTAACAAAGGCGTAATATTCATTAGGCCTTTTTTTGGTATACTAGTATTGTCTTTAAAAGAAGGAGTATCTACGTAATATGAAGAAAAAAATCTTAGCGTCACTTTTATTAAGTACAGTAATGGTTTCTCAAGTAGCTGTTTTAACAACTGCGCATGCAGAAACGACTGATGACAAAATTGCTGCTCAAGATAATAAAATTAGTAACTTAACAGCACAACAACAAGAAGCCCAAAAACAAGTTGATCAAATTCAGGAGCAAGTATCTGCTATTCAAGCAGAGCAATCTAACTTGCAATCTGAAAATGATAGATTACAAGCAGAATCTAAGAAACTCGAGGGTGAGATTACAGAACTTTCTAAAAACATTGTTTCTCGTAACCAATCTTTGGAAAAACAAGCTCGTAGTGCTCAAACAAATGGAGCCGCAACTAGCTACATCAATACAATCGTAAACTCAAAATCAATTACAGAAGCTATTTCACGTGTTGCTGCAATGAGTGAAATCGTATCTGCGAATAACAAAATGTTAGAACAACAAAAAGCAGATAAAAAAGCTATTTCTGAAAAACAAGTAGCAAACAATGATGCAATCAATACTGTAATTGCTAATCAACAAAAATTGGCAGATGATGCACAAGCATTGACTACGAAACAGGCAGAACTAAAGGCTGCTGAATTGAGTCTTGCTGCTGAGAAAGCGACAGCTGAAGGGGAAAAAGCAAGTCTATTAGAGCAAAAAGCGGCAGCTGAGGCAGAGGCTCGTGCAGCTGCGGCAGCAGAAGCAGCTTATAAAGAAAAACAGGCTAGCCAACAACAATCAGTACTTGCTTCAGGTAATACAAACCTAACAGCACAGGTACAAGCAGTATCTGAATCTGCAGTAGCACCTGTTCAGGCTAAAGTACGTCCAACATATAACACAAATGCCTCAACTTATCCAATTGGTGAATGTACATGGGGAGTAAAAACCTTGGCACCTTGGGCTGGAGACTACTGGGGTAATGGAGCACAGTGGGCTACAAGTGCAGCAGCAGCAGGTTTCCGTACAGGTTCAACCCCTCAAGTTGGAGCAATTGCATGTTGGAACGATGGTGGATATGGACACGTAGCGGTTGTTACAGCTGTTGAATCAACAACACGTATTCAAGTATCAGAATCAAACTATGCAGGTAATCGCACACTTGGAAACCACCGTGGATGGTTTAATCCAACAACGACTTCTGAAGGTTTTGTGACATATATTTATGCAGACTAATTAGAGAGAGGGACTCGAATAGAGCCCTCTTTTTTAGGTTTTACCAGAGACAATAACGATTAAAAATCCCATCAAAATAGCTTGAAAATATCGAAAAAGTATGGTAGAATAAAAATTGTCGTGTGAACGATAATACTCATTCTTGATGAATTGTGAAGCAGTTGCCCTTGGGTCGTTTTGCGAGTTGAAGTCAAGAAGAGGAAAAAAACAAAAAGGAGAAATACTCATGGCAGTAATTTCAATGAAACAACTTCTTGAGGCTGGTGTACACTTTGGTCACCAAACTCGTCGCTGGAACCCTAAGATGGCTAAATACATCTTTACAGAACGTAACGGAATCCACGTTATCGACTTGCAACAAACTGTAAAATACGCTGACCAAGCATACGACTTCATGCGTGATGCGGCAGCTAACGATGCAGTTGTATTGTTCGTTGGTACTAAGAAACAAGCAGCTGATGCAGTTGCTGAAGAAGCAGTACGTTCAGGTCAATACTTCATCAACCACCGTTGGTTGGGTGGAACTCTTACAAACTGGGGAACAATCCAAAAACGTATCGCTCGTTTGAAAGAAATCAAACGTATGGAAGAAGATGGAACTTTCGAAGTTCTTCCTAAGAAAGAAGTTGCACTTCTTAACAAACAACGTGCACGTCTTGAAAAATTCTTGGGTGGTATCGAAGATATGCCTCGTATTCCAGATGTGATGTACGTAGTTGACCCACATAAAGAGCAAATCGCTGTTAAAGAAGCTAAGAAATTGGGAATCCCAGTTGTAGCGATGGTTGACACAAACACTGATCCAGATGATATCGATGTAATCATCCCAGCTAACGATGATGCTATCCGCGCTGTTAAATTGATCACAGCTAAATTGGCTGACGCTATCATCGAAGGACGTCAAGGTGAAGATGCAGTAGCAGTTGAAGCAGAATTTGTAGCTTCAGAAACTCAAGCAGATTCAATTGAAGAAATCGTTGAAGTTGTAGAAGGCGACAACGCTTAATTCATATAAATAGTAATTACCTAGGAGGGCGGGGCTTAGCCCGGCTCTCCTATTTTTAAAAAATATAGGAGAATCAAAATGGCAGAAATTACAGCTAAACTTGTTAAAGAGTTGCGTGAAAAATCTGGTGCTGGTGTTATGGACGCTAAAAAAGCATTGGTTGAAGTGGAAGGCGATATCGAAAAAGCGATTGAATTGCTTCGCGAAAAAGGTATGGCAAAAGCAGCTAAGAAAGCTGACCGTGTTGCTGCAGAAGGTTTGACTGGTGTTTATGTTGATGGTAACATTGCAGCAGTTGTTGAAGTAAATGCTGAAACTGACTTCGTTGCGAAAAACGCTCAATTTGTTGAGTTGGTAAACGCAACAGCTAAAGCAATCGTTGAAGGAAAACCAGCTAACAATGAAGAAGCTCTTGCTTTGACTATGCCTTCAGGTGAAACTCTTGAAGCTGCATACGTATCTGCAACAGCGACTATCGGAGAAAAAATCTCATTCCGTCGCTTTGCTTTGATTGAAAAAACAGATGCACAACACTTCGGAGCATACCAACACAACGGTGGACGTATCGGTGTTATTTCAGTTGTTGAAGGTGGAGACGAAGCACTGGCTAAACAATTGTCAATGCATATCGCAGCGATGAAACCAACAGTTCTTTCTTACAAAGAATTGGATGAGCAATTTGTTAAAGATGAGTTGGCACAATTGAACCACGTTATCGACCAAGATAACGAAAGCCGTGCAATGGTTAACAAACCAGCTCTTCCACACTTGAAGTATGGATCAAAATCTCAATTGACTGATGAAGTGATTGCTCAAGCTGAAGCTGACATCAAATCTGAGTTGGCTGCAGAAGGCAAACCAGAAAAAATCTGGGACAAAATTATCCCAGGTAAAATGGATCGCTTCATGCTTGACAACACTAAAGTTGACCAAGCTTACACACTTCTTGCACAAGTTTACATCATGGATGACAGCAAGACAGTTGAAGCATACCTTGAATCAGTTAACGCTTCAGTAGTTGAGTTTGCTCGCTTTGAAGTTGGTGAAGGTATTGAGAAAGCTGCAAACGACTTCGAAGCTGAAGTTGCAGCTACAATGGCAGCAGCCTTGAATAACTAATCATAAAAAGGAAGCAATTTGGCTTCCTTTTTCTATACAGTAGATCTCTATAGGGAGAACTTCCTATTTTCAAGGTAAAAATAAAAAGCCCTATAATAAGGGCCAAATGTATTTAGGAGACTACACTTCAAATTCATAGAGTGCTGTAGAGAGATAACGTTCACCGTTATCTGGTGCAAGAGCAAGGACTTTCTTACCTGTACCTAATTTCTTAGCAACTTCAATTGCTCCATAGATAGCTGCAGCTGAAGAAATCCCTACAAGGAAACCTTCTTTACCACCAATTTCACGGCCGAGTGCTAGAGCATCGTCTGATGTTACACGAACGATACCATCATAAGCTTTTGTATCTAGTGTATCAGGAATAAATCCAGCTGAGATACCTTGAATTTTGTGAGGACCAGGTTTTTCACCAGACAGAATAGCAGATTCATCAGCTTCCACTGCATAAACTTGAATGTTTGAATTTGCTGCTTTGAGTGCATGAGAAACACCAGAAATTGTTCCACCGGTACCAACTCCAGCAACAAAGGCATCTAATCCATCTTTACCGAAAGCAGCTAGTATCTCAGCTCCTGTTGTTCTTTCGTGTACTTCTGGATTAGCGGGATTGTCAAATTGAAGAGGAAGGAAACCATCACGTTCTGCAGCGATTTCTTGAGCTTTAGCAATAGCTCCTTTCATTCCCTCACTACCAGGAGTTAGGACGAGTTCAGCACCATAAGCTTGGATAATCTTACGTCGTTCTACACTCATAGTTTCAGGCATAACGATGACGACTTTATACCCTTTAGCAGCACCTACCCATGAAAGTCCAATACCAGTGTTTCCACTTGTTGCTTCAACAATAGTAGAACCAGGTTTCAGAATACCGTCTTGTTCAGCTTTTTCAATCATGCTAAGAGCAATACGATCTTTTACAGAAGAACCAGGGTTAAATGCTTCAAGTTTTACATAGACATCTGCAGCACCTTCTGGCACAATGTTGTTGAGTTTAACAATCGGAGTTTGACCGATTAGTTCAGTAATGTTGTTATAAATAGACATATGAATACCTCTTTGTATAAGATATCTCTAGTATAACGCTATCTATACAATTTGTAAAATATAGAAATCCTATCGGAGCGATAGGATTTTTTTATATCACAGGTCTAAGCCATTAATTTTTAAGCGATTGTGATAGGCTAATTCTAGTAAATAGGTGTAAAGGAGAACGCTATCCGTTTTCTTTTTGAATTGCTTCATTTTCTAGTAGGTCTTGGCAAGCATCTTTTTATTTTGCTCGCTAAAGTAGTTGTGAGAATGTCAACGAAACGCTGTATTATCCATTGTTTACAATAAGTTTACAGGAACTTCAACTTCTCGTAAACCTTGGTCAGTTAAAGTGATTTTTCCATTAAAAAACTCTACAAGTGCAGCTTTAATAGTTTCTTTTTCTTCTTTATCAACATAAATCATCGTATCGACTTGATCTGTAAAGTTTGTATCCAGCTCCATGAGATCATGTTCTTTAAGAAAGTTACTATACTCTTGGTATTGAGCATAAGACATTTGAATAGCAATGCCAGCCTGTTCTTTTATTTCAATAATACCAATTTTTTTGACAGCTAAGGCGACACTGCCGGCGTAAGCACGAATTAGTCCTCCAGCCCCTAGTTTAATACCACCAAAGTAGCGTGTCACGACCACACAGACATTAGTGAGATTATGATTTTCTAGTACCCCAAGCATGGGAACGCCAGCAGTACCACTGGGCTCACCATCATCACTTGTACGTTTAATTTCACTACGTTCCCCAATAATAAAGGCAGAGCAGTTATGTGTCGCTTTGTAGTGTTCTTTTTTGATAGCAGTAATGAAGTCACGAGCCTCTTCTTCGCTATAAACACGCTTGGCATGACAGATAAAGCGGGATTTTTTGATTTCTTCTTGGACTTGTCCGTCCTCTTTAATTGTTCTAAATTCCATGATTTAATTGTACTAAAAAATCATCTAAAGCGCTAGGTTTTTACGAATAAAGAAGTATGAAAGTAAATCCAAACTATCTCGGTCGTTTGTTTACTGAGAATGAATTAACAGAAGAGGAATGTCAGTTGGCGGAGAAATTTCCAGCAATGAGAAAGGAGAAGGGGAAATTTTTCTGTCAACGTTGTAATAGTACTATTCTAGAAGAATGGTATTTGCCCATTGGTGCTTACTATTGTCGGGAGTGCTTAATTATGAAGCGAGTCAGGAGTGATCAAGATTTATACTATTTCCCACAGGAGGATTTTCCGAAGCAAGATGTTCTTAAATGGCGTGGTCAATTAACTCCTTTTCAAGAGAAGGTGTCAGAGGGACTGATTCAAGCAGTAGAGAAGCAAGAGCCAACTTTAGTTCATGCGGTGACAGGGGCTGGAAAGACAGAAATGATTTATCAAGTTGTGGCTAAAGTGATTAATGGAGGTGGTGCAGTATGTTTGGCTAGTCCTCGCATAGATGTTTGTTTGGAGCTGTATAAGCGCCTGCAAAATGATTTTTCTTGCGAGATAGCCCTCCTACATGGAGAATCAAAGCCGTATTTTCGAACACCACTAGTTGTTGCGACAACCCATCAGTTATTGAAATTTTATCAAGCTTTTGATTTGCTGATAGTGGATGAAGTAGATGCTTTTCCTTATGTTGATAATCCCACGCTTTACCACGCTGTCAAGAATAGTGTAAAGGAGAATGGATTGAGAATCTTTTTAACGGCGACTTCGACTGATGAGTTAGATAAAAAGGTCCGTTTAGGAGAACTAAAAAGACTGAGTTTACCGAGACGGTTCCATGGAAATCCGTTGATTATTCCAAAACCAATTTGGTTATCGGATTTTAATCGCTACTTAGATAAGAATCGTTTGTCACCAAAGTTAAAGTCCTATATTGATAAGCAGAGAAAGACAGCTTATCCGTTACTCATTTTTGCTTCAGAAATTAAGAAAGGGGAGCAGTTAAAAGAAATCTTACAGGAGCAATTTCCAAATGAGAAAATTGGATTTGTATCTTCTGTAACAGAAAATCGATTAGAGCAGGTGCAAGCATTTAGAGATGGGGTGCTGACTATACTCATCAGCACAACTATTCTAGAGCGTGGTGTGACTTTTCCTCGTGTAGATGTTTTTGTAGTAGAAGCGAATCATCGTCTTTTTACCAAGTCTAGTTTGATTCAGATTGGTGGTCGAGTTGGACGAAGCATGGATAGACCGACAGGAGATTTGCTTTTCTTCCATGATGGGTTAAATGCTTCAATCAAGAAGGCAATTAAGGAAATTCAGCAGATGAACAAGGAGGCAGGCTTATGAAGTGCTTGTTATGTGAGCAGACTATGAAGACCGTTTTAACTTTTAGTAGTCTCTTACTTCTGAAGAATGATGACTCTTGTCTTTGTTTAGACTGTAACTCTACTTTTGAGAGGATTGGAGAAGAGTACTGTCCAAATTGTATGAAAACAGGATTGTCAACAAAGTGTCAAGATTGTCAACTTTGGTGTAAAGAAGGAGTTGAAGTCAGTCATAGAGCGATTTTTACTTACAATCAAGCTATGAAGGACTTTTTCAGTCGGTATAAGTTTGATGGAGACTTCCTTTTAAGAAAAGTTTTCGCTTCATTTTTAAGTGCGGAGTTAAAAAAGTACAAAGAGTATCAATTTGTTGTAATTCCCCTAAGTCCTGATAGATATGCTGATAGAGGATTTAATCAGGTTGAAGGTTTAGTTGAAGCAGCAGGGTTCTCTTTTCAAGACTTACTAGAGAAGAGAGAAGAGCGGACCAGTTCTTCTAAAAGTCGCTCAGAGCGCTTGGCGACAGAACTTCCTTTCTTTATTAAAAGTGGAGTCCGCATTCCTAAGAAAATCCTACTTATAGATGATATTTATACTACAGGAACAACTATAAATCGTGTGAAGAAACTGCTGGAAGAAGCTGGTGCTGAGGATGTAAAAACATTTTCCCTTGTAAGATGAGGAAAAAATTTGCAAAAATAGAATGAAAGCGTTATAATAAAATCATAAAAACAAAAATGTTTAGAAAGAAGGTACTCATATGATTAAATATAGTATCCGTGGTGAAAACCTAGAAGTAACAGAAGCAATTCGTGATTATGTAGTTTCTAAACTCGAAAAGATCGAAAAGTATTTTCAAGCTGAACAAGAGTTGGATGCTCGAGTTAACTTGAAAGTGTATCGTGAAAAAACTGCTAAAGTGGAAGTAACGATTCCGCTTGGTTCTATTACTCTTCGTGCAGAAGATGTGTCTCAAGATATGTATGGTTCAATTGACCTTGTAACCGATAAAATTGAACGTCAGATTCGTAAAAATAAAACAAAAATCGAGCGTAAAAATAAAAATAAGGTAGCAACTAGTCAATTATTTACAGATGCTTTGGTGGAAGATCCAAATGTTGTCCAATCTAGAGTTGTTCGTTCAAAACAAATTGATTTAAAACCAATGGATTTGGAAGAAGCTATTCTACAGATGGATTTGTTGGGACATGATTTCTTTATCTATGTGGATGTTGAAGATCAAACAACTAATGTGATTTATCGTCGTGAAGATGGCGAAATTGGTTTGTTAGAAGTTAAAGAATCTTAATTTCAATATGTGTAAAGTGAGGTTTACTGAATTGTAAACCTCATTTTTCTTATAATTGATAGAATTACTGATTACACTTTTAAAAAGTCGCTTTTTGGTGGTTATTATGGTATAATGGGTGCCAAGAGGTTTGGAATGAAAAAATTTTATGTAAGTCCTATTTTCCCCTTAATATTAGGAATAGTGGCGTTCGGAGTGCTATCTGTGCAACTTGTTTTTGTAACGAATACACTGGTAACGCTATTTCTTTTGCTACTTATTTTGGGTTCATATATTTTATTGTTCATCCATCAGAGAGACTACTACTCAAGGAGTGAAGTAGAACAAATCCAGTATGTAAATCATCAAGCTGAAGAAAGTTTGACAACCTTGTTAGAACAGATGCCTGTTGGAGTTATTAAATTAGACTTGTCGTCAGGTGAAGTTGAATGGTTTAATCCTTATGCTGAATTGATTTTGACTAATGAAGTGGGCGAGATTGATGTGGTATTAATTCAAACAATTATCAAGGCTTCTGTGGGGAACCCAGGTTCTTACGCTACCTTGGGGGAGACCCGCTATTCGGTTCATATGGACAAGGTATCTGGAGTTCTTTACTTCTTTGATGTGTCTGGAGAATACGAAGCGACTGTTGAGTTAGTAACGAGTCGGCCTGTGATTGGGATCGTTTCCGTTGACAACTACGATGATTTAGAAGATGAAACATCAGAGTCTGATATCAGTCATATCAATAGTTTTGTAGCCAATTTTGTTTCAGAATTTGCTGGTCAACATGCCATGTTCTCCCGTCGAGTAAGTATGGATCGCTTTTATCTATTTACGGACTACACGGTACTTGAGGAATTGATGAATGATAAATTTTCTGTTATCGATGCTTTCAGAGAAGAGTCGAAACAGAGACAGTTGCCATTGACCTTAAGTATGGGATTTTCTTATGGTGATGGAAATCATGATGAAATCGGGAAAGTTGCATTGCTCAACTTGAACTTGGCTGAAGTACGTGGTGGCGACCAGGTGGTTGTCAAGGAGAATGACGAAACGAAAAATCCAGTTTATTTTGGTGGTGGGTCTGCTGCGTCAATCAAGCGTACACGGACCCGTACGCGCGCTATGATGACAGCTATTTCAGATAAGATTCGAAGTGTGGATCAGGTTTTTGTAGTTGGTCACAAAAATCTAGATATGGATGCTCTTGGCTCTGCTGTAGGTATGCAGTTGTTTGCCAGTAATGTGACTGAAAATAGCTATGCTCTTTATGATGAAGATCAAATGTCACCAGATATTGAACGAGCTGTTTCATTCTTAGAAAAAGAAGGAGTTACGAAGTTGTTGTCGGTTAAGGAGGCAATGGGATTAGTGACCAATCGTTCTTTGTTGATTCTGGTAGACCATTCAAAGACTGCCTTAACTTTATCGAAAGAATTTTATGATTTGTTTACACAGACCATTGTTATTGACCACCACAGAAGGGATCAGGATTTTCCTGATAATGCCGTTATCACTTATATCGAAAGTGGTGCAAGTAGTGCCAGTGAGTTGGTAACAGAATTGATTCAGTTCCAGAATTCTAAGAAAAATCGTTTGAGTCGTATGCAGGCCAGTGTTTTGATGGCTGGTATGATGCTGGATACTAAAAATTTTACCTCACGAGTGACTAGTCGGACATTTGATGTTGCTAGCTATCTCAGAACGAGAGGAAGTGATAGTATTGCTATCCAAGAAATCGCTGCGACAGATTTTGAAGAATATCGTGAAGTCAATGAACTGATTTTACAGGGGCGTAAATTAGGTTCAGATGTATTGATAGCAGAGGCTACGGACTCGAAATGCTATGATACAGTTGTTATTAGTAAGGCAGCAGATGCCATGTTAGCTATGTCAGGTATTGAAGCGAGTTTTGTTCTTGCGAAGAATACACAAGGATTTATCTCTATCTCAGCTCGTAGTCGTAGTAAATTGAATGTACAACGGATTATGGAAGAGCTGGGAGGTGGAGGCCACTTTAATTTAGCTGCAGCTCAAATTAAGGATTTAACCTTGTCAGAAGCGGGTGAAAAACTGACAGAAATTGTATTAAATGAAATAAAGGAAAAGGAGAAAGAAGAATGAAAGTAATCTTTTTAGCAGATGTTAAAGGAAAAGGTAAAAAAGGCGAAATTAAGGAAGTACCAACAGGGTATGCACAAAACTTTCTTATCAAAAAGAATCTAGCCAAAGAAGCGACTGCTCAAGCGGTAGGTGAACTTCGTGGTAAACAAAAATCTGAAGAAAAAGCCCATGCTGAGATGATTGCAGAAGCAAAAGCAATTAAAGCACAACTTGAAGCAGAAGAAACTGTTGTAGAATTTGTTGAAAAAGTTGGTCCAGATGGCCGTACTTTTGGTTCTATTACCAATAAGAAAATTGCAGAAGAATTGCAAAAGCAATTTGGAATTAAGATTGATAAACGTCATATTCAAGTACAAGCTCCGATTCGAGCGGTTGGTTTGATTGATGTACCAGTGAAAATCTATCAAGATATCACAAGTGTAATCAATCTTCGTGTGAAAGAAGGGTAAATTTATACTTTCTTGACAAGATTGTAAAAGGAAGGGAAGTCTGATGGCAGAAGTAGAAGAGTTACGAGTACAACCTCAAGATATCTTGGCTGAGCAATCCGTTTTGGGGGCTATCTTTATTGACGAGAGTAAGCTTGTTTTTGTGCGAGAATATATTGAGTCTCGGGACTTTTTTAAGTATGCCCATCGTTTGATTTTCCAAGCCATGGTTGATTTATCCGATCGTGGCGATGCCATAGATGCAACAACGGTTCGCACCATTCTTGATAATCAAGGGGATTTACAGAATATTGGTGGCTTGTCTTACTTGGTTGAGATTGTCAATTCTGTGCCAACTTCTGCTAATGCGGAGTACTATGCTAAGATTGTTGCAGAAAAAGCAATGCTACGTCGTTTAATCGCTAAGTTGACAGAGTCTGTCAATCAAGCTTACGAGGCTTCGCAACCAGCTGATGAAATTATTGCTCAGGCAGAAAAAGGTCTGATTGATGTTAGTGAAAATGCAAATCGAAGTGGATTTAAGAACATTCGAGATGTGTTGAATGTCAACTTTGGAAATCTGGAGGCTCGCTCGCAACAAACGACTGATATTACAGGTATTGCGACAGGTTATCGTGATTTGGATCATATGACGACTGGTCTTCATGAGGAGGAGTTGATTATCTTAGCAGCTCGTCCGGCAGTTGGTAAGACAGCCTTTGCCTTGAATATTGCTCAGAATATTGGGACTAAGTTGGACAAAACAGTTGCTATTTTTTCACTCGAAATGGGTGCGGAAAGTCTAGTAGACCGTATGTTAGCCGCAGAGGGTTTGGTGGAATCGCATTCTATCCGTACGGGTCAATTGACTGATGAGGAGTGGCAAAAATATACCATTGCTCAAGGGAATCTAGCTAATGCAAGTATCTATATCGATGATACGCCAGGGATTCGGATTACAGAGATTCGTTCTCGTTCTCGTAAACTGGCTCAAGAAACTGGGAATCTTGGTTTGATTTTGATAGACTATTTGCAGCTTATCACGGGAACTGGTCGGGAAAATCGTCAACAAGAGGTTTCAGAAATTTCACGTCAGTTGAAAATCCTAGCCAAGGAATTGAAGGTTCCAGTAATCGCTCTTAGTCAGCTTTCTCGTGGGGTAGAACAACGTCAGGATAAGAGACCGGTCTTATCTGATATTCGTGAATCGGGATCTATCGAGCAGGATGCTGATATCGTAGCTTTTCTCTATCGTGACGATTACTATGAGCGTGGTGGTGAAGAAGAGGACGGCATACCAAATAATAAGGTAGAAGTTATTATCGAGAAAAACCGTAGTGGAGCTCGTGGAACGGTGGAATTGATTTTCCAAAAAGAATACAATAAATTTTCAAGTATCTCAAAGAGGGAGGCATAAGATGTCAGATGCATTTACAGATGTAGCCAAGATGAAAAAAATCAAAGAAGAAATCAAGGCACATGAGGGACAAGTCGTAGAAATGACTTTGGAGAATGGTCGTAAGCGCCAAAAAAATAGATTGGGTAAGCTAATTGAGGTTTATCCATCCCTATTTATCGTTGAATTTGGGAACGTTGAAGGAGATAAACAAGCTAATGTTTACGTTGAATCCTTTACTTACTCAGATATCCTTACTGAAAAGAATTTGATTCATTATCTGGACTAAAGTGAGAAATTTTCTCACTTTTTCTTTTTTCTCCGAATAGTTTAAGTGAAGGCAATCTTCGATTTATACTCTTCGAAAATCAAATTCAAACCACGTCAGCTTCGCCTTGCCGTACTCAAGTACAGCCTGCGCCTAGCTTCCTAGTTTGCTCTTTGATTTTCATTGAGTACTATACTATTTCAAGGAGGAAGAATGAAAATTTTACCGTTTAAAGTAACAGAGACAAGGTTTTCTTTCAGAAAATCAGCTAAAAAGGTTGTTCCCTTTTTAGTAGTAGGATTGATGTTAGCAGCGGGTAATAGTGTATATGCCTATTCCGGAGGAAATGGATCGATTGCGCGTGGGGATGATTATCCTGCTCATTATAAAAATGGGAGCCAGGAGATTGATAAGTGGCGCATGTATTCTCGTCAATGTACTTCTTTTGCAGCCTTTCGTTTGAGTAATGTTAATGGTTTTGAGATTCCAGCTGCTTATGGGAATGCGAATGAATGGGGCTATCGTGCTCGTCGTGAAGGTTATCGTGTCGATAATAGACCAGCGATTGGCTCTATTGCTTGGTCTACTGCAGGAACTTATGGGCATGTTGCCTGGGTGTCAAATGTAATGGGAGATCAGATTGAGATCGAGGAATATAACTATGGTTATACAGAAGCCTATAATAAACGAATTATAAAAGCAAATACCATGACTGGTTTTATTCATTTTAAAGATTTGGCTGGTGGCAGTGTTGGGAATAGTCAATCCTCAGTTGCAACAGGAGGAACACATTATTTTAAGACTAAGGCTGCTATCAAAAATCAGCCTCTAGCTGGCGTAACTGCGATTGATTACTATTATCCTGGGGAGAATGTTCATTATGATCAAATTCTCGAAAAAGATGGATACAAGTGGTTGAGTTATACGGCTTATAACGGAAGTCGTCGCTATATCCAGCTAGAGGGAGTGGTTTCTTCACAGAATTATCAGAACCAATCAGGAAATAGTTCTAATTATAGCTCAAATACTGGATCGACTGTTGGTTGGAAGAAAATAAATGGTAGTTGGTATCATTTCAAATCAAATGGGTCTAAATCAACGGGATGGCTGAAAGATGGTTCTAGCTGGTATTATTTGAAATCATCTGGTGAAATGCAGACAGGATGGTTAAAGGAGAATGGCTCGTGGTATTATCTAGATAGTTCAGGGGCAATGAAAACAGGATGGTATCAAGTTTCTGGTAAGTGGTATTATTCTTACTCTTCAGGTGCCTTAGCTGTTAATACGACGGTGGATGGCTACAGAGTAAACAGTGATGGAGAACGAGTATAGAAAATGGGAGTAGGAAATTTTTCCTGCTCTTTTCTGTAAGCAGTTTCCTTGACATTTTTTTTGTTTTGCGCTATCATATGTCCATATAATATATGGGAGTCTGTGTACAGTCTGAGAGGAAGTGTTAAACTTCGACCGCACCTGATCTGGGTAATGCTAGCGTAGGGAACGATACTTAGTCTATTCTGCACCTTTTCCATATATGGTAAAGGTTTTTCTTTTTATCAAAGGAAAACGAGAAGAGGAGGTTTTTATGAAAGCAAGCATTGCCTTGCAAGTTTTACCCCTATCGCAGGGGATTGATCGGATAGCTGTTATCGATCAGGTCATTGCTTATCTGCAAGCTCAAGAAGTGACCATGGTGGTGACACCATTTGAAACGGTCTTGGAAGGGGAGTTTGATGAGCTCATGCGCATTCTCAAAGAAGCGCTGGAAGTAGCAGGGCAGGAGGCAGATAATGTCTTTGCCAATGTCAAAATAAATGTAGGAGAGATTTTAAGTATTGATGAGAAACTTGAACAGTATACTGAGACGACACATTAGTCTATTGGGCTTTCTGGGAGTCTTGTCAATCTGGCAGTTAGCAGGTTTTCTTAAACTTCTCCCCAAGTTTATCCTGCCGACACCTTTTGAAATTCTTCAGGCCTTTGTTCGTGACAGAGAATTTCTCTGGCACCATAGCTGGGCGACCTTGAGAGTGGCTTTATTGGGTCTAATTTTGGGAGTCTTGATTGCCTGTCTCATGGCTGTGCTCATGGATAGTTTGACTTGGCTCAATGACCTGATTTACCCTATGATGGTGGTTGTTCAGACCATTCCGACCATTGCCATAGCTCCTATCCTGGTATTGTGGCTCGGTTATGGGATTTTGCCCAAGATTGTCTTGATTATCTTGACGACAACCTTCCCCATCATCGTCAGCATTTTGGACGGTTTTAGGCATTGTGACAAGGATATGCTAACCTTGTTTAGTCTGATGCGGGCCAAGCCTTGGCAAATCCTGTGGCATTTTAAAATCCCTGTCAGCCTGCCTTACTTTTATGCAGGTCTGAGGGTCAGTGTCTCCTACGCCTTTATCACAACAGTGGTATCTGAGTGGTTGGGAGGCTTTGAAGGACTAGGTGTCTACATGATTCAGTCCAAGAAACTGTTTCAGTATGATACTATGTTTGCTATTATTATTCTGGTATCGATTATCAGCCTTCTTGGTATGAAATTGGTCGATGTCAGTGAAAAATATGTTATTAAATGGAAACGTTCGTAGAATTAGAATGTTTCAAAAAAGAAAAGAGGAAATCAAAATGAAAAAAACATGGAAAGTGTTTTTAACGCTTGTGACAGCTCTTGTAGCTGTTGTGCTTGTAGCTTGTGGTCAAGGAACTGCTTCTAAAGACAACAAAGAGGCAGAACTCAAGAAGATTGACTTTATCCTAGACTGGACGCCAAATACTAACCACACAGGGCTTTATGTGGCTAAGGAAAAAGGCTATTTCAAAGAAGCTGGAGTGGATGTTGATTTGAAATTGCCACCAGAAGAAAGTTCTTCTGACTTGGTTATCAATGGTAAGGCACCATTTGCAGTGTATTTCCAAGACTACATGGCTAAAAAATTGGAAAAAGGAGCAGGAATTACTGCCGTTGCAGCTATTGTTGAGCACAATACATCAGGAATCATCTCTCGTAAATCTGACAATGTAAGCAGTCCAAAGGACTTGGTTGGTAAAAAATACGGGACATGGAATGACCCAACTGAACTTGCTATGTTGAAAACCTTGGTAGAATCACAAGGTGGGGACTTTGAGAAGGTAGAAAAAGTACCAAATAACGACTCAAACTCAATCACACCGATTGCCAACGGTGTCTTTGATACTGCATGGATCTACTACGGTTGGGATGGTATCCTTGCTAAATCTCAAGGTGTAGATGCTAATTTCATGTACTTGAAAGACTACGTTAAAGAATTTGACTACTACTCACCAGTTATCATCGCAAACAATGACTATTTGAAAGACAACAAGGAAGAAGCTCGCAAAGTTATCCAAGCCATTAAAAAAGGCTACCAATATGCTATGGAGCATCCAGAAGAAGCAGCTGATATCCTCATCAAAAATGCACCTGAACTCAAGGAAAAACGTGACTTTGTCATCGAATCTCAAAAATACTTGTCAAAAGAATACGC